>JASLCM010000189.1 GCA_030151845.1 Bacteroides sp. | reverse complement strand
GAAACTTTAGGGAGAGTGGTTTTTGTCTGATCTGAACTAGTTTATATTGTTAGCCTTGTTCCTAATTAAGAGCTCGATTGTACGTTTATTTAGACGTAGAGAAAGAGTAAGGTTTATCCGTTTCATCAACACCTCTATTTTTATTTGGCGTATCCTGCATCGTATAAGTTATAACTCCACCAGAACGCAGCTGCTTAAATGTAAAGTAGTTTTTACTCCACGAGTTATTATTTACCATAATGGATTTAATGTATCTGTTACACCCCTTATTTTCTTTTGCCTCGAGCACTAATTTTTTCTCATTTGGAAGATTTATCGTTACTAAATCAAATAGAGGAGAACCTATAGCATATTGATCTGATGCAGGGCAAAGAGGATAAAAACCTAATGCTGAAAACACATACCAAGCAGAAGTTTGTCCATTATCCTCATCGCCACAATAACCATCTGGGGTAGCACTGTACATCCTATCCATCACCTCTCTAGCCCAATATTGCGCTTTCCAAGGCTCTTTAGCATAATCATACATATATATCATGTGCTGGATGGGCTGATTACCGTGTGCATAGTTTCCCATATTGGCAATTTGCATCTCTCTAATCTCATGAATTACTCTACCGTAATAACTATCATCAAAAACAGGTGGCAGAGTAAATATAGAATCTAGCATTGCATTATAAGATTGTTCACCACCCATCAATTTGATTAAGCCCTCAGGGTCGTGAAATACAGACCATGTATAGTGCCAGCTATTGCCCTCTGTAAAAGCATCTCCCCATTTAAACGGATTAAATGGAGTTTGAAAAGTACCATCTTCATTCTTGCCACGCATTAATTTATGATCTGTATCAAACAGTTTTTTATAATTATATGCTCTCTCTTTAAACTCTTTAAGTACTCGATTTGGTTTATTAAGAGCTTTTCCTAATTTATAAATACACCAATCGTTGTATGCATATTCTAAAGAGCGCGCAGCACTCTCCTTTATTCCAACATCATAAGGAACATATCCCAACTTATTGTAATACTCGTGTCCCCATCTTCCAGTAGATTTTACTTCAGGGTGTCTATTCTTTGTTCCATAGACAAGAGCGTCCCAAATAGCCTCAATATTCTTTACACGAACACCTTTTAAATAGGCATCTGCTACTACAGATGCAGAGTTATTACCTACCATACAGTCTCTATGACCAGGACTAGCCCATTCTGGAAGAAAACCACTTTCTAGGGCTGTGTTAACAAGCCCCTCTTGAATTTTGAGGTTCTCTTCTGGATAGACTAGATTTAACAAAGGGAAAAGAGATCTAAATGTATCCCAAAAGCCAGTATCGGTGTACATGTATCCAGGCAATACCTCGCCATTATAAGGGCTATAATGCACTACAGCTCCAGTTGCATCGTACTCGTAAAACTTACGAGGAAAGAGCACACACCTGTATAAGCAAGAGTAAAGGTTCGTAATTGATCTACATTATTATCTTTCACCTCGATCTTACCAAGCACGTTATTCCATTCGTCCTTGCCTTCTTGAACTAATTCATCAAAGTTATGATTTATTACCTCATTCAGATTAATTAGTGCTTGCTGATGGCTAATAAACGAAGATGCTACGCGGGCTATAACTTGCTCTTTGTCGGCTGTTTTAAATCGCAAAACAACCCCTACATGATCCTCTTCGGCTGCTAGTAAACCGTTATCAGCAGCTTTCTTATTGATAAATATCTGATGATCACTAATGGGCTTATCAAATTCAATGACAAAGTAGTTTTTAAAATTATCAGGTACACCTCCCCTATTTTTTGTCGTATATCCTGTAATACGATTCTTTTTTAAGTCGACCTCAATAGCCGAACCACTATCTAAAGCATCAATCACCACACCTGCAGAGTCTGTTTTTGGATAAGTAATTCTAAACATTGCAGCTCTACAAGTTGTGGTTAACTCTGTTTCAAGGTGGTAATCTGCCAAATATACTTTGTAGTAGTATGGTTTAGCTACTTCTGCTTTATGAGAGAACCAACTAGCCCTTTTCGACTCTTCAAAAACTAGATTATCTACTGTTGGCATCAACGCAAATTGCCCGTAATCTTTTATCCACGGACTAGGCTGATGCGTCTGTTTGAAGCCATTTATTTTATCAGCGGTGTAGGTGTAAATCCATCCATTCCCCATTTTTCCAGTTTGTGGAGTCCAGAAGTTCATGCCCCATGGTCTTGCCATTACAGGATAGGTATTTCCTGCCGAAAGCTCTTTTGTAGATAATGAACCCATCAGTGGATTAACATAATCGACGGGGCTTTTACCTGGCGTTGCTATCATAGAGCAGCTTATCAATAGCAATAGTAATGCCGTTACTTGTTTTTTCATTTTAACTAACTATTTAAAAAGCTGTTCGCTCATGATACTTGGAATCTCTACATTCTCCATCACTCTAGAAAACTGTTTAGCACCCGTACCGTAAGCATATATAGGCACAAATGTTGCAGTATGTCCTCCTGTACTGAAATGAGGTTTTGTCTCTTCGCTGTTTTTTTTCAACGATAGGCCACCAGTTTCATGATCAGCAGTTACTACTACCAATGTTCCAGGGTTTTCATCAGCAAAATCAAAAGCCACACGAATAGCCTCATCAAAATCTTCAGTTTCTGTAACTACCATATCATAGTTATTTTTATGACCACCTCTATCAATCATAGATCCCTCAACCATTATAAAGAAACCTTCTTTATGGTTATCTTTCAGTACATTTAGTGCCTTTTTAGTAGCCAATGGTAAAAAGTTGCCTCTTCCATCTAACATGCTAGGCATATCATCATCAGCCAGCAGTCCTACTATTTTATCACTTGTAGAACTCATAACATCTTCTATATTATTTACTACATCGTAACCATTTTTTTTAAGCTCTAAGGTTAAGTCTCGTCCATCTGCTCTTTGAGTAAAATATTGTTTACCACCTCCAATAAATAGATCAATATCTGTCTTTAAGAAATCAGCTGCAATCTCCTCTTTCATATCCCTATGTTCCACATTTGCAATGAATGCCGCTGGCGTAGCATCAACTATAGCATGAGTAGCAATTAAGCCAGTTCCTAGCCCTCTTTTATTTGCTTTTTTAAGGATGCTAACCAATGGTTTTTTATCTATATCTACCCCTATTGCTCCATTGTATGTTTTTATACCAGTCGCCAACGCTGTTCCTGCTGCGGCAGAATCTGTTACTTTATGCGACTTTGAATAGGTTTTTGCTATTCCAACATACTCTGCACGCTCTACCTGTAGTGGTTTGAAATCTCTTTTAGCAGCCGCTGCTGTTATCTGTGTCAATCCCATGCCATCGCCAATCATATAAATGATGTTTTTGACTTGTGGTTCAGTGGTCTCTTTACTTTGATTTACTGCTCTATTTGTACAGCCTACCAGACTTAAACTACAAATAGCTATTAAGAAACTTATGTTTACTATTTTTTTCATTTTACTATGTTTTTAATATATGAATAGATTATTCTACCCTCTTTATTTATTAGGTATAAGTTTAATTTATCCGAAGTAACCTCTCCCAATAAAAAACCCGATTGTGGTGTACCATACACCAAATTCTCATTACTGTGAACAGGTCTTCCTTCGCTTGCAGAAGTATTAACAATGTAGTCTATGGTGCTATTTGGTACATTTATAAACTGAAAATTATGAATGTGCCCACATATGTATGTATCTACAGCATGTTTCATCAATATGGGGTTAAGTACCTCACGTAGCTGTTCTTGCTCATCATCTCTTTTATCAGTATTGGCATATATAGGATGATGTCCTATCACTACATTACATGCAGCTTTTGAAGAGCTTAACAATGAGTCGCACCAAGCTAATTGTGCTTTAACATCTTGAACTGCCGCATCATCAAACCTTTTTTTATGATATCTCTCCATTAATGGAGTTGTATCAAGCATGATAATTCGTATGCTAGCTTGTCCTTTCCCATTGAAGTCGAAATAGAAATATCTACTTTTTGTTTTCCACCTCGGACTTTTTTTACTGTAATTTACAAAAGCATCAACCGACCCTAAATATTCATGATTACCAGGCACTGCATACCATTTTGCACTCATCAATTTAGGATGTGTATATATCGTTTCGAAGTTAGTTATCCAGAAAGGATCGTCAACATGCTTTACACCCCTAAAGTGAAGTTGGTCTCCTGCCGATAATATGTAATCTACCCCTGCAACATCAGCAACATCTCCCATCACTTGTGCAATCTTTTTCTGATCTGC
>JASLCM010000188.1 GCA_030151845.1 Bacteroides sp. | reverse complement strand
AACAGATTTAAGCTTAAGGAGGTTTATAAAAAACTTAGGACATATTACGGGTGGAGCAGCTTTATTAGCTACAACACCATGGTTACAGTCTTTTACAACAGAGAAACTAGACGAGATAAAGAGAGATAGGACCAGGGTTGCTATGATAGGAACAGGATCTAGAGGGTTGTATCACATTCATAATATGAAAAATATAAAGCATGCTGAAATAGTAGCTTTATGTGATGATTATGAACCAAACTTGCAGGCAGCTAAAGATTTATGTCCAGGTGCAAAAACTTATAGAGACTATAGAAAACTACTAGAAGATCCTAATATTGATGCTGTTGTTATTTCAACTCCTCTAAATTGGCATGCTCCTATGGTGTTAGACTCTTTAGCTGCTGGGAAACACACCTTTTGTGAAAAATCAATGGCCCTTACCATGGAGGAATGTAAAGCTATTTATGATGCATATTTAAAGACAGATAAAGTGCTTTATTTTGGAATGCAGCGTCTCTTTGATGAGAAATATGTTAAAGCACTACAGATGGTTCACCAGGGAGTAATAGGGGATATTGTAGGTATGAGGTGTCATTGGTTTAGGAATCATGACTGGAGAAGACCTGTTCCAAAGGCATCTTTAGAACGTAAGATAAATTGGAGACTCTATTGGGAGAGCTCAGCAGGGTTAATGACAGAGTTAGCAACCCATCAACTGGAGGTTTCGAACTGGGCTTTAAAACGAATTCCTGAGTCAGTAATGGGTATGGGAGATATTGTACACTGGAAAGATGGTAGGGAAGTATATGATAGTGTAAGCCTAACCTATCGATATAAAAATGGAGTAAAGACCACTTATGAATCCTTAATTGCTAATAAGTTTAATGGAATGGGAGAGCAAATTTTAGGCAATAAAGGAACGATGGAGTTAGCTAAAGGGGAATATTACTTTGAAGAACCCAAACCCGCTGCAGGTATTTTACAGCTCCTAGAAAAAGCTAAAAGTAGTGTTTTTGAGAAAATTCCAGTAGCAGGTCCAAGTTGGGTTCCCGAAATTGCTAAAGAGTATAAACCACATTATGTTATAGAAGGGAAAATAGATGTTAACCATGGATTGTCGATGATAGGTGTAGACAATGACGGATCGGAAGATCTTCTTTCTGCTTTTTGTCAGTCTGCGATAACTGGAGAGCAGCCAAAGAATATTGTTGAAGAGTGTTATTGTTCTACTATTTTATGTTTAATGGGGAATAAGGCAATGGAAGAGCAACGTAAAATAGATTTTCCAGAAGAGTACAAAATCCCATATTTAAATTTTTAAAAACAACAATCAATGAAGGATATAATTATTACCGCTCAGCGACAAAAGAGAGAGTTAAAAATATTTTCAGCATGTTTTTTACTTGCTTTCTTATTAAACGTCATCTCAATTATATTATTTGATACCCAATGGATTGAACTAATTTCTCATATTGGGTATGTTACCGTTCTTGCTTTTTTTATCTATTTCTTTATACTGTTTATACGTTTGCTGATTTTGGGTATAGGAAAATTAATATTTAAAAAGAGGAAATAGTTAACCTCTAGAATGAAAGGCCTGACTGGCCTTTTATTTTTATTAAAATTAAACGTAAAACAGGTAGTTTGTAGCGTAATTAACCCTCTTTTGGCTATCAGAAATAATTATGTTTGCTATGTAATGAATATTAACAGCCTAATATTCACTTTTATGTTAATCTAACAATCTTAAAAATAAATCAATACTATGACGACACGAAGGGATTTTCTAAAAACAGCAGCTTTAAGTACAGCTGCACTTTCTTTTTCAGGGTTACCTGGGTTTAGTGCTCGAAGTTATAAAAATATAATGGGAGCTAATGAACGAATTAATATTGGTGCAATTGGAGTTAACTCCAGAGGCTCAGCATTAGCACAAAGTTTTGCAAAACTAGATGGCTGTAATGTTAATTACGTTTGTGATGTAGATAGTCGAGCTATTGATAAGTGTGGAAAAGCACTTGAAGAAATAACAAAAACAAGAGCTACGGGTGTAAAGGATATACGGGAACTTGTCGAAAAGAAAGATTTAGATGCTGTGTTGATAGCTACTCCAGACCATTGGCATGCTCCAGCTGCATTAATGGCCATGAAGGCGGGGAAAGATGTTTATCTAGAAAAGCCATGCGGTCACTCTCCTTCGGAAGGAGAAATCCTAATTCAGGCTACAGCAAAATACAATAGGGTTCTTCAAATGGGGAACCAAAGAAGATCTTGGCCAAATATCATTGAAGCTATTCAGCAAGTAAGGAACGGTGCTATCGGTGATGTTCACTTTGGAAAATGTTGGTACACTAATAGACGTCCGCCAATAGGTAGAGGAAATAAAGTTGATGTTCCAGATTACTTAGATTGGGACTTATGGCAAGGGCCGGCTCCTAGAGAAGAATACAGAGATAATATTGTGCATTATAAGTGGCATTGGTTCTGGAATTGGGGAACTGGAGAAGCTTTAAATAATGGTACGCATATGGTGGACTTACTTCGCTGGGGAATGGATTTAGATTATCCAACCTTAGTACAGTCTACTGGTGGACGATATTACTATAACGATGATTGGGAAACTCCCGATACTCAAATAATCAATTTAGATTTTGGTAATGGAAAATCTATGATGTGGGAGGGACATAGTTGTAACTCACACCCAATAGAGGGTTATACTGTAGGCTTAATGTTCTATGGAAGTGAAGGTAATATGTTGATAGGTGGAAACAATTCCTATAAGCAATTGGATTTGAATGGTAAAGTTGTTAAAGAGGTTAAAAGTGAGATTAAAATTGACCCAAGAAACTTAATGAACCCTGCTCAGCAATTAGATGCTTATCACCTTCAAAACTTCTTAGATGGTATTCGAAAAAGCGCAACACTGAATGCAGATATAACCTCCGGGCATATCAGTACACTTTTAGTTCAGTTGGGTAATATTTCTCAACGTGTAGGTGGGCATTCTCTAAGTGTTGACTCTACAAATGGGCATATATTGAATAATAAAAAAGCGAAGAAACTGTGGAAGAGAAAATATGAAAAAGGATGGGAGATGAAGCTCTAAAATTCTTTAGCTATAGTTTCTATTACATACTTAAAATCTAATATTGTGCTTGAACAAACTAATACTCAAGCCAGTAATAATAAAAGTACAACGATTGGTATAGCCATAATCGGTATTGTGTTTTTTGTTATTGGTTTTGTTTCCTGGGTGAATTCTATCCTCATCCCATACTTTAAGATTGCTTGTGAACTAACTCATTTTCAATCCTACTTTGTAACGTTCGCTTTCTATATAGCCTACCTATTTATGTCTATTCCGGTGGCTTTTCTTTTAGAGAAAGTAGGTTATAAAAAAGGAATGACTTATGGTTTTTACTGCTTAGCTTTTGGAGCCTTACTCTTTGTTCCTGCAGCTCTCCTGAGAACATATGGTGTTTTCTTAACAGGGTTATTTGCAATGGGAACAGGCTTAGCAGTTCTGCAAGCTGCAGCGAACCCCTATATAACTATTGTTGGGCCCATAGAGTCTGCAGCAAAACGTATGAGTATTATGGGGGTTTGTAATAAGTTTGCAGGTATTATATCTCCATTGGTTTTTGCAGCTGTAGTCCTTGGTAGTAGCCAATCGACCTTAGAACTGGTTGAGTCTGGTATGCTATCAGGATTAGAGAAAGAGGCTGCCTTGAAAGAATTACTTCATGGTGTTATTTTACCCTATGCTGTTCTGAGTTTATTATTGTTGGGAGTAGGAATTTTTATAAAACACTCTCCATTACCTGATGTAAATCCGGAGGATGATGAACAAACTTCCGAAAGCAATGGCTGTAAAAGGACATCAGTCTTACAGTTTCCTTATTTAGTACTAGGGGTTTTAGCCCTTTTCATTCATGTGGGAACGCAAGTTGTTGCTATTGATACGATAATTAGCTATGCAGGCTCGATGGGAATAGGATTGCTCGAGGCTAAGTTTTTTCCCTCCTATACATTAGGGGCGACTATATTAGGATATCTTTTAGGTATCACTTTGATTCCAAAAGTTATTTCTCAAAAAAATGCATTAATTATCTGTACAATAATAGGTTTAGCTCTTTCGATTGGAATTGTTTGCTGTGATGCAGAAATGACCTTAATGGGGCACAAAGCAAATGTATCAATTTGGTTGCTGGCCTCTTTAGGATTTCCTAATTCTTTGATCTATGCAGGTATATGGCCACACGCTATAAGAGGGTTAGGTCGGTTTACAAAAATAGGCTCTTCACTATTAGTGATGGCTCTCTGTGGAAATGCGATTATGCCTTTAATTTATAGTTCTATAGCTGAGAGAACTTCATTGAGATTTGGATATATAATATTGATTCCCTGTTTCCTTTATTTGATTTTCTATGCTTTGTATGGCTATAAGATTACTTATTGGAAACAACAAAAAAATAACCATGTTACAAAAAGATAAACTTACAATAAAAGTCTTTTCAACAAGAGAAGAGATGGGAAAACAAGCAGCAAAAGATGTTGTAGATAAACTAGAGCGACTTTTGTGTGTTAAGCCCTATATTTCAATGCTCTTTGCAGCTGCTCCA
>JASLCM010000179.1 GCA_030151845.1 Bacteroides sp. | reverse complement strand
CTCTTTTTAGTAGGCATGTATCTCAAATACCTCTTTATTTGGAACAAACCGTGGATAAACTTCATCTGGGTCGTACTAATGGTTTTTGTAGCCTCTTTTACCGCAATTAAGCGGACACAGCTCAAACCCTCCATCTTACTTCTTCCCATCTCTATAGGCTTTTTAGTGAGTGTAACGGTAGTCGGACTCTACTTTATAGGGGTCGTACTCGCTCTAAAAGAGCTCTTTAGTGCCCCCTACTTTATACCGATTTTTGGCATTCTCATGGGAAATATGCTCTCAAGTAATGTAATAGCCCTCAATGCCTACTACTCAGGATTGCAACGCGAACAACAACTCTACCTCTACCTGTTGGGAAATGGAGCCACAAAAGAGGAAGCTCGCTCCCCCTTTGTAGGCGAAGCAATGAAGAAATCCTTTAGTCCGCTCATTGCAAACATGGCAGTAATGGGGTTAGTAGCCCTACCAGGAACCATGATTGGGCAGATACTAGGCGGAAGTAGTCCGCACGTAGCCATAAAATATCAAATGATGATTATTGTAATCTGTTTTGTAGCCTCCATGATCTCCCTCATGCTCACCATCTATCTCGCCTCCAAACGCTCTTTCGATGCCTATGGATGTATGCTTCCCATTTTTCAAACCCATAAAAATGATAAATAGAGAGGAGATTCGTCGGCATAAAAAATTCTTAGAAGTGTTAGCTTGGATAGCAGCTAACCCCTTACCTCACACCTTTATTGCCGTTCAGGCGAAACAGGTGGGAGAGCGATTTCCAGCATCGCTTTCGCAGTTTATTGCAGAAAAGCACCAAAAAATAGAGCAAGGAGCTAAGGTTAGAAAATACAGCTTTAGAGAGAAAGAGTGGCATCTTTTAGTCACTTTTTTACCCACCAACCAGCCCATTCCCGAAGCCTATTCACTTAAGACTTGGGCAGTAAAACAACTTCGGCTTGAGGAGAGGAGAGACTCAGTTCGGTAGGAGTGAACTGCATTAAAATTTCCACCTCCTTTGTTATTGGCTCCACCTGTTTACCAATGGGAATAAAGTGATGTTTGATGTAAAAATCATAGGCCAGACTGTTTTTTTGGTAAACAGTAAGTAGCAAATAGCTCTTCAGCGACTGACAATGGGCAAGGAGCTTACTCCCAATTCCTTTCCCTTCCCAACCGGGCTGTACAAAAAGGGCAGCTAAAAAGTTATCTTCCATAGAGGCAAAAGCCAAAGGCTCTGGATTTCCCTCCTCATAAAAGCAATAGGTCTCACTCACCGGTAAATAATTATGACACATGGCCTCCGCTTGCAACTTCCAAAAGATAGGATTCACAAAAGGGTGGCATAAAATAGAGCTAGCCAGCCAGAGCTGAGTTAAAAAAGGAAACTCGTTTGGATGTGCAGGTCTAATCATAAGGCTACTGAGACTTTATCTGTTATTACTATTTTCTTAAAGAGAAACTCTCTATAAAGAAAAGGAATAAGCGTGAAGTTTGTTCAACAAAACGGACAAAAATAGCGTGGGGTAGGGACATTTAGAGTCATTCTAAGGTCGAAATGCGACAATTATTTTATAAAACTGGACTTACAGGCGGAAAAAGTGGTTGGAATTGCATGAAAATAGAGAATACTGTATATCTTAGGCCCGAATATAAAGCGTAAAAGTAGTATGGAATATGAATTAAGACCTTGGGAGTTAAGAGATGCAGCTTCTTTGGCCGCGAATTTTAACAACATTGCTGTTTGGAGTAATGTAGGAGATAATTCTCCTTTTCCTTTCACTGCAAAGGATGGAAAAAAGTATTTAGAAGAACTTATTGAATCGAAAAACAAAGTACATTATGCTATATTAATAGATGGTAATGCGTGTGGTGGAGTGGTCTTCACCAAAGGAGAAGATGTGTTTCGCCTTAATGCCAGTGTAGCCTTTTGGCTGGGAGAGGATTATTGGAATAAAGGAGTAATGACCAATGTACTTACAGAGTTGGTGCGTATTCTCTTTTTTCATCGTCCGATTATTAAAGTTAATGCACAAGTATTTGCCAATAATCAGGCTGCCATGCGTGTATTAGAGAATGTTGGCTTTAAGCGAGAAGGCGTAGTGCGTAATGCGGTTATTAAAAATGGAGATGTACTCGATTTAGTACTTTATGGAATGTGTGAGGAAGATCGATACAAAAATGAAAATTAAAGTAACTGAAACAGAGTCTACAACACAAAAAGCCGTGAAAAAAAGGATGCATTTTTTGTAGACCATAAAAATATATCTATCTTTGCACTGCAAGAAGAGGGAAACCACTTCTTAGCAGTGCAAAATGTTTGGAGGGGTGGCGGAATTGGTAGACGCGCTACCTTGAGGGGGTAGTGACAGCAATGTCGTGTGAGTTCGATTCTCATTCCCTTCACTACATAAATAGAGCGGATTCTTCGGAGTCCGCTTTTTTTGGCACTATACGTTAGCAGCTCTAGTGGGTCATACCGAAAGGTTGTTGTTTATTTATAAACTAATAATCCTAGAGATGAAGTAAGCAACATCTTAACCCCTCTTATTTAACTCTAGAAGATTTAAACTTTTTAGTTCAAGTATTGGTTGATTGTTATTTGAAGAATTGAACCATAATGTATGGTTCTTAGTTTCTTTGGATTATAGAATTGACTTTCTTTATAGTGGGTACTCTTTAAATAAAACAGAGCAGTATTTCCTTACCCTTTTCTCCTTGCAGAAATAATACCTCCCAAAAAGATCCTATATATAGTACTACCAAAAAATATTTATAGAGTTGCAGTCTATATACCTATATTTAATTAGATAATCTCAGGTTAAAACCTTCTTTGTTTCGAATCTGGTAAAACGAGAGTAACTCTCTCTTGAGGGTATAAGAGCGCATAAACAGTGGTTTCTAAGAGATGATCATCTCTTTTATTTGTAGATAAGTGAATGGAGTTTCACTTTTCTTAAAAAGTTTTGTTTTTCATAAAAACAGTTCCATAAGCCCCATCAAATGCCTATCTTACTCGCCTTAAGAAAAAAAATTCATGTTAGACCGATTAGTAGCAATAGAAAAAGAGTTGTTTTTGTGGCTAAATAGCCCGCACCACCCCATCTTGGATCAACTCATGTGGGGAGTAACCAACTCCATCTTGTTTGTTCCCTTTATCCTTTTTTTCATCTACGCCCTTACCCAACGCAAACATTGGCGGCAGTGGGTTCCCGCTTTAATTGCCTTCGCCTTTATTCCCCTTTTGGGCGATTTTGTAACCTCTACACTTTTTAAACCCAATTTTGCCCGTTTTCGCCCCACCCACTATCCAGGGGTAATGGAACAAGTAAAAACCGTATATGGCTATGTAGGCGGACTCTATGGCTTCATTTCCGGACATTCGGCCAATGCTTTTGGTTTTGCCAT
>JASLCM010000118.1 GCA_030151845.1 Bacteroides sp. | reverse complement strand
TAATCACCTTTCACATAGTTATAGTCTCCTTTTTCTGTTGCTGCA
This sequence comes from Bacteroides sp., assembly GCA_030151845.1. GTDB lineage: Bacteria > Bacteroidota > Bacteroidia > Bacteroidales > Bacteroidaceae > Bacteroides_E. The sequence goes on along the minus strand of JASLCM010000118.1, from coordinate 7,410 downwards.
ACTAAATGAAACCCACTCTCTTTTAAAAATTTAAGAGAGGTATTTAAGCTAGTTTCTCTACATACAGGAATAGAATATAATGCTCCTGCTGAGGTTTTAACTGCATCAGCATTTACACTTGCTCCTCCTTTTGTTGGAATCATTATAGCATCTACGCCTGCACATTCACAGGTTCTAGCTATTGCACCAAAGTTACGAACGTCGGTTACTCGGTCTAAAGCAATAATTAAAGGGGTTTTTCCCTCTTCAAAAAACTTAGGAACTAGATCTTCTATACGTTGGTAAGTGATAGGTGATACAAAAGCCAAGACTCCTTGGTGATTTTTCCTAGTAACTCGATTAATACGCCCCACAGGTACACGTTGAACAGGGATTTCTGTGCCACGTAGAGCATCAAATAACTCTTTGGATAAATCACTCTGTATGTCGTGCTTAACTAATACTTTATCAATCTCTTTTCCGGCTTCAATAGCTTCTATTACTGCACGTACTCCAAATATAACTTCGTTGTTTTCTTTCATCTTTTTTATATATTCTGTGTAAGAAGTGACTTTGCATTATTCAAGGCTTCTTCTGTCATAACAGCTCCACTTAACATTTGCGCAACTTCTCTAACACGTTCTTCTCCTTCTATTCTTACTATATTACTTATTGTTCCTTCTTGATTATCTATTTTATAAACGCGATAATGAGTTTCTCCTTTTGCCGCTATTTGAGGCAAATGAGTTATACTGATAACTTGTTTCCCTCCGCCTCCCATTTGTTGCATTGTTTTGGCCATCTTCTCTGCAATATCACCAGAAACTCCTGTATCTATCTCATCAAAGATTATAGTGGGTAAATTTACTTTCTGAGCAATCAGTGATTTTATAATTAGCATAACTCTAGCTATTTCACCACCAGAAGCAACAGAAGAGATTTCATGCAGTTCCCCATTTTTATTAGCAGAAAACAAGAAACAGATATGGTCTATTCCTGATCTCTTTAACTCCTGCTCTACTTGTTTCACTTTAAACTGAACATGAGGCATACCTAGGGGCTTTAGTCTATTTTTCATCTCTCCCTCAAATAATCTAGCAGCCTCTTTTCTACTTTGACTTAACTTTTTAGCTGTATTCATTGCTGCCATATAGCTAAGGTCTACCCTCTTTGAAGCCTCTTTTATTCTATCATCGAAAGATTCTATTTCACTGAGCTCTTCTTGATAGTTAGACACAACTGTAAGTAATTCCTCAACAGAGTTTACCCGGTGCTTTTGCTGCAAAGAGTAAATACTATCTAATCTACTGTTTACTAACTCTAACCTAGAAGGGTCATAGATTATATCTTCTTCTTTGGAGCATACTTCTCGAGCAATATCTTTTAACTCAATATAACAGCTCTCTAATCGTTCTACTAACTCGATAACAGGTGAATAAACTGCATCAATTGAACTCAACTTATTAATACACTCTTTTAAAAGATTAATAAGGTTGCCATCACTACCATCTAATAAAGAGGTTGCAGCAAACAGAGCCCCTTTAATCTCCTCTGCATGTGCTAGCTGATCGGACTCACGCTCTAGCTCTTCTTGTTCCTCTTCTCTTAGTTGAGCTTCAAGAAGCTGTTCCAGTTGAAAGCGAATGTAGTCTTCTTGTTCTCTACTCTTTAGGGCCTGTTCTTTTAAGGCTGAATACTCTTTTCTCGCTCTATTCCAACTCTTATACTCTAGCTCATATTGCTTTCTAAGCAACTCATTATCTGCTAAAGTATCTAACACCTTTAGCTGAAAGACCTCATTCTCCAAAAATAGATTTTTATGTTGAGAGTGGATATCAACAAGTTGATCACCCAACTCACGCATAATATTCAATGTTACCGGACTATCATTCACAAAGGCTCTACTTTTTCCTGAGGCATATATCTCTCTTCTTATTATCGTTTGAGCATCGTAAATTAAATCATGCTCTTCAAAAAAAGAGAGTAAGTTATACGCTGAGAGATTAAATAAAGCTTCAATTGTACACTTACTTTCCCCTCTTCGAATTAGTTTAGTATCTGCTCGTTGTCCCAATATCAAATTTAAAGCTCCTAAAATAATTGACTTACCTGCTCCTGTTTCTCCTGTGATAACAGAGAAACCTGATGTAAAACCTATGTTCAGCTTATCAATAAGTGCATAATTCTCTATAAAAAGGGTCTTTAGCATAATCTCTTTAGATTTATTTAATCGTTAATTCAGCCAGAACTCTTTTAATCTCATCTACAATATCTACAGCAACTTCACTTTTCTTTTTCAAGGGAAAACTTGTCTGACTCCCATCTTTAGATACAATTGTTACTTTATTTGTATCGTGTTGAAATCCTGCCCCTTCATCACGCAATGAGTTTAAAACTATAAAGTCTAAGTTTTTCTTTACTAGCTTTCCTCTTGCATTCTCCTCTTCGTTATCTGTTTCTAAGGCAAATCCAACCATCAACTGATTCTCTCTTTTTAGAGCTCCTAATGAAGCTGCTATATCTTGAGTTGCAACCAACTCAATCTGCAGCTCTTTTTCTTTTCGTTTTATTTTACTCCCTTCTCTTTGCTTGGGTTTATAATCGGCTACTGCAGCACTTAATATAGCTACATCTGAATCTTTAAACCTTTCAATAGCTTCATTATACATCTCTTCTGCAGAAGTTACATTGATGCGTTGAATAGAGGGATGAACTGTTTTTAAAGAGACAGGACCTGCTAGTAGTGTTACAATTGCACCTCGTTGTGCGCACTCTTCAGCAATAGCAAACCCCATTTTCCCTGAAGAGTAGTTTCCTATGAAGCGAACAGGATCAATCTGCTCGTAAGTTGGACCTGCAGTTATAAGAATCTTTTTATTTGTTAAGTCGGAAGTCGATAAAAAATACTCTTCTAAACAAGAAATAATTTGATCGGGCTCTTCCATTCTTCCTTTCCCAACAAGATGACTCGCCAATTCACCAGAAGTTGGCTCAATGATATGGTTACCATATGATTTCAACACCTCCATATTCTTCTTTGTAGATGGATGTTTAAACATATCTAGGTCCATAGCAGGAGCAACAAAAACAGGTGCCTTCATGGAGAGATAGGTTGTAATAAGCATATTGTCTGCTATTCCATGGGCCATTTTACCCATTGTTGCTGCTGTTGCTGGAGCTATAATCATAGCATCTGCCCATAAACCAAGATCAACATGACTGTTCCATGAGCCATCTTTTTGACCAAAGAACTCACTTATTACAGGCTTTCCTGTTAAAGCAGAGAGCGTTACAGGAGTAATAAACTCTTTTCCAGAAGGTGTAATAACAACCTGCACTTCGGCTCCTTTTTTAATCAGTCCCCGAATCAATAGGCATGCCTTATAAGCAGCAATACTTCCTGAAATCCCTAGAACTATTTTTTTGCCTTGCAACATAATTTACTTTTGAGTTAATCCACGTAAACGAATTGAGGTTAATACAGACTTAGTGTGAAGACTAAAGTTGTTATTCATCATCCACCCATAATATCCTGAATCTTCTACCAAAACCTTCTCAACAGGCTGCCCCTTGTACTTTCCAAAGTTAAAAACCTCGACATCCTCTTCATTGTATACAATACATCCTGCAAAGTCAACATTTCTATTGAATCTCGAAAATTCTGAAAGAAACGCTATGTCATTCTCTAACTCATCGTATTTATCAAGCTGTGCTTTCAATACTTCATAGGTTGCACGTGTGTCTGCCTCTGCAGAGTGAGCATCTTCTAAGCTCTTACCACAATAATACTTATAGGCTGCACTCAATGTTCTTGGCTCTAGTTTATGGTAAATAACCTGAACATCTACAAACTTCCTACTACTCATATCTATTTCAACATCTGCTCTTAAAAACTCCTCAGCTAGAAGAGGAATATCAAAGCGATTGGAGTTAAATCCAGCTAAATCTGCCCCTTCAAAATCTTGAGCAATACTCTTTGCCACCTGCTTAAACGTTGGACAGTCTACAATGTCTTCTTCATAAATCCCATGAATTTTAGATGATTCCTCAGGTATTGGCATCTCAGGATTAATACGCATCGTTTTAGAAGATTCATTCCCATTGGGCTGAATTTTTAGATAGCTGATCTCTACAATTCGGTCGGTAGTAATATTAGTCCCTGTTGTTTCTAAATCAAAAAATATGATTGGGTTTTTTAAATTCAATTTCATTGGTCTATTTTTAAAGAAATAAGACTTCTTCTCAGATGAATCTGCAGAAGAAGTCTACTAAAATATTGTTTATGGTTTGCTTAATCATTCAGCATCATCGGCATCAGCAACATTAACAGGTCTTCCCCTTCTTCCTGTTCTAAGGGCAAGATAACACCTGCACGAGACGGATCTGCTAACTCTACTACAACTTCATCTGAAGAGATATTAGATAAAATATCTATTAAAAAAGTTGACTTAAATCCTATGCTCATAGGAGTACCAGCATAGTCGCAAGCTAAACGCTCCTCAGCAGAGGTAGAAAAGTCTATATCTTGTGCAGAAATAACGATTGTATTTTCCTCTAAACCTAGCTTTATTAAACTACTTGCTTGTGATGAAAAGATAGATACACGACGCAATGCTCCTAAAAAAGATTGGCGGTCTACTATTATCTTATGCGGGTTATTTGTAGGAATTACTGAATTGTAATTTGGATATCTTCCATCAAGTAATCTACACACTAACTGATAGTTTTCAGAGGTGAAAATTGCATAACTTTCATCAAACTCTATACGCACAGTGCCAGACTCTTTTGGCAATACTCCCTTTAACAGGGTTGCTGGCTTCTTTGGTAGTATAAAAGCAGATCGTTCATTACCTTTAAGCTCTAACATCTTGTATCGAACAAGCTTATGTCCATCTGAAGCAACAAATGTTATATCATCGGCAGTTATATCAAAATAAACCCCATTCATTACCGGACGAAGCTCATCATCAGCTGTTGCAAAAATCGCTCTATTAATTCCATCTAATAAAAGATCTCCCTCAAGCTCAAGCGAAACTGTGTTATCCCCCAAAGCTTTCATTGTTGGGAACTCTTTTGGATTTTGACCAATTAAGTTGTATTTACCATTTTGATAACGAACGGTTATCGCTAATGTTTCTAAATCTACTTCAAAAGTCAAAGGCTGCTCTGGTATCTCCTTCAATGCATCAAGTAGTGTTTTAGCACTTACAGCAAAAGAACCATCTTCATCACTCTGTGTAACCTCAAATGAAGTGTTCATTGTTATTTCACTGTCAGATACAGTAACAGATAGTGTTCCATCTGTTAGTTGAAACAAGAAGCAATCCAAGATAGGAAGTGTGTTTTTCGAGTTTATTACACGACTTACTGCCTGTAAATGGCTGACAAGAACAGCACTAGATACAATAAATTCCATATATTTTGCGTATTAATTTTTTCTACGTATTTAAAACAAAGTTACAAAAAAAGATGGACTGAATATAATAAAATAAGAGCAAAATCCAACGCTCTATTATAAACTGAGCAAAAAAAATAGTAACTTCGCCTCAAATAAAAGTTTAAAGTAAGAAAGAATGGAATTTACAGGAAAGATTATCGCTGTTTTACCTGAGCGTGGAGGTACTTCAAAAGCAGGTAATGAGTGGAAAGTTCAAGAATACGTTATAGAAAGTCATGATCAATACCCCAAAAAGATGTGTTTTGATGTTTTTGGCGATGAGAAGATCAGTCAGTTTGATATTAAGCTAGGAGAAGAACTAACTGTACATTTTGACATTGATGCAAGACAATGGAAAGACAGGTGGTTTAACAGTATTCGTGCATGGAGAGTTGAAAGAAACGCAGCCCCTAACGAGCCTAATGCTCCTACAACCAATGCCCCTGAGTTTATACAAGGAGATGAAACCGACGACTTACCTTTCTAAATAAAAAAAACAGACCTAAAATTTAGGTCTGTTTTTTTATTCTAAAAATGAAACACTATACATTCCCCATATTTCTCTGTCTCGCTTCGTTAAGACAAACTCTCTCTTTATCTTGTTCTCCTTGAGAAAGGAGTAAAAAATAGGTACCTCAATGAAATGGGTTATAACAGAATCTGCAGCAGATGCAAAGACAATCGACTTTTCAATATCACTAATAGCTAATTCCTCAGCAGCTAGATATACCATTTTTTGATCCATTTGTAATCGATTCAACACCCATTGATGATAGCGAGGTAAGCTGTCACTATCACTCTTCATTTGTAGCATTTTGTCTCGAAACCCCACTTCATCTATCACTTCAAATCTTAAAAATGATCGTTCTATAGAGTCCTCAGTTAGCAATCGTACTCGTAGAACATTATCAGATAGATAATCTCCATACTCTTGAAAAACTACATCATCAATTGGCAGTAGGGCTAGTTTTCCTGCTCTCTTTTTATTCCAGCTCGCACAAAAAAGAACGTTTTCCAAGTGAAGAGGTGTTTTAACCGTACCTTCCTCCAACAGAGTTTCTGGAGCATATACCTTCCCTTCAAGCTTTAAACAGCTATCAGCTAAGACAACCTCCCCTACAATCCATCCTGAAGGAACAGGTAAATGTTCGGTCATTAAAGTTTTCGAACTTTTTAAATACCCAGTAATCTTCCAGTTCTCTTTTTGTCCAACTTCATAAGCCGCACGAAAAAAGCTATTGTGTAAAAGCTGGTTCTGGGGTAATTCTGCATCAATCATAGCCTCTAATAATCTTGCTTGTAAACTTAATGCGATAAGCTGCTTTGACTGATACACCGATACGAAGCGTCCATCTGCTAATGGATAAATTTTTATCTCTCTATTTCTATAAAGATACTGCTTACTCGGAAAAGACTCTACAGCCAACTCTTCAAGTAAACGATCAACAAAGAGTAAATTATCTTTTGATAGTTCAAACAAAAAAAGTTGATTTTCACCACATAAAGGAAGATGCTGAGAAACTAAAAAGTGATTAGGAGTTGGCTCTTGATCAGATCCTAACTTAACTAACTTATAAATAGGTGATAATAGAGATTTCTCAAATAAGCTTGTATCTGCAACCGCATATTCTATAAAAGCAGACTCTTCAATCTCTTTCCAGGAATGAATATCAAAAAGAGAAACTGCATCTAAGGGTACGAAAGAGTAGAGGTTAGTCTCTTCAATCGTACGGTATTTTACAATTTTAAAGAGAGAAAAGAAAATTACTACAAGAATAGTAGAAAGAATCAATAGAAATAAAACGCTACTTTTGTTCTTTATCCGAGCCATAACATCTCTATTATTTAATAATATTGCCTAAATAAAGATGAAATATACTAAATTTTTATTTCTAAACCATCATAAGCAAAATAACAATTAGTAGGAGGCTTGCTCACCGCCCAAAAGTCATGCGTGTTCTTCGTCGTGTAGAAATTAATCGCGCACAGCTTAG
>JASLCM010000087.1 GCA_030151845.1 Bacteroides sp. | reverse complement strand
AGACATAACCATACTTGACGACAATGATCCTAACTTTAGGGTATTAAACTTCGCAACAAATACGTTTAACGAAAACAACACTTCTTATTGGCATAAGAGTATTGGAGGTTATCATGCAGCTAAACTTCAAAGGTATCAAGATTTAATAGATAAATACATTAGCAATGAAATGCAATCCTATGTTCAATCACTAAATGAATTTGAAGGAGATGTATCAAAAATAGATCGAACAACGACTCCTATTTTAAATATGTTAAATGCAAAATACTTTATAATTCCTACACAATCTAACGAAATGTTAGCCTTTAAAAACCAAAATCATCAAGGAAATGCATGGTTTGTTAGTGAATATGTTAAGGTTGATTCACCTAATGATGAATTAAGCAGCCTACAAAGAATTAATCTTACAACCCAAGCAGTTATTAACAAGGAATATAAAATAGAAACACCTATCAATCAATTAGATATTAAAGATAGTCGTATCTTATTAACAAGCTATAAGCCCAATGAATTAATTTATCATAGCAAATCATCTAAAGATGGATTAGTTGTTTTTTCTGAAATATATTATCCGGGTTGGAAAGTTACTATTGATGATAAACCCTCAGAACTTATTCGAGCAAATTATATCCTTCGAGCTTTAGAAATTCCCGCTGGAGAACACATAATTAAGATGGAATTTAAACCTACAACCATTAAAGTAACTGAATCCTTAGCATGGGGTGCATTATCTCTATTACTATTGGGATTTATTATAGCTTTAGGCTGTACTTTTAAAAAGAAATAAAACGGTTGTCCTTAAATAAAAAGTCGCTAAATATTTAGCGACTTTTTATTTATAACCAAGATAGTGCTTTTATAACTTAAGTTTCTCAGAAATATCTAACATACGTTGAATAGGCTTAACAGCCTTTAACCGCAAAGCCTCTTCTACTACAATTTCTGGACTTTCATTCTTTAAACAGTTATAAACCTTTTCTAAGGTATTTAATTTCATAAAGTTACATTCATTGCAAGCACAAGTACTATCATTAGGCGGAGCGGGAAGGAAAGTTTTATCGGGACATCCCTTTTCCATTTCATGTAGGATTCCTGCTTCTGTAGCTACTATAAACTCTTTTACATCCGATTTAAGAGCATATTTCAACAGAGCTGAAGTAGATCCTATAAAATCAGCCAAAGCAAGAACAGTACTCTTACATTCAGGATGAGCCAACAACAAGGCATTAGGATACTGCTCCTTCAGCTTAATAATTTTCTCTATCGAAAATTGCTCATGAACATGACAAGCCCCATCCCAAAGGAGCATATTTCTTCCAGTTATAGAGTTTATATAATTTCCTAAATTTTTATCAGGCCCAAATATAATCTTTTCATTCTCCGGTAAACTATCAACAATTTGTTTAGCGTTAGTAGAGGTTACTACAATGTCAGTCAGAGCTTTCACAGCTGCTGTTGTATTAACATAAGATATAACAGTGTGATCTGGGTATTTATTAGTAAATTCTTCAAACCGATCAGCTGGACAACTATCGGCCAAAGAGCAACCAGCTGCTAAATCTGGCACTAAAACCTTTTTATGAGGAGAGAGTATTTTAGCAGTTTCTCCCATAAAGTGCACACCACACATTACAATAATATCTGCCTCTGTTTTAGTAGCCCATTGAGCCAAAGCTAAACTATCTCCTACAAAGTCGGCAACATCTTGTATATCTCCAGTTTGATAGTAGTGTGCTAACAGAATAGCGTTTTTACTCTTCTTCAGTTCTTCAATAGCTTTTACAATATCGTTCATAATAATAAATATATTTCTTTCTATTTAATATAAAATATGATAGTAATGATAGGCTGTTAATAGTGTTAGTAATTATTTGAGGAAATATTAGGAATATAACTTATTAATAACTGTACTAGTTCTTTTAATCAAGTTATAAACGGTATTTTATCGAGTTATAATTTGAATATTAGTACTTTATCTACTTTATTAACTTCTTGTTAATAACATACAAAGTTAAAAACTTTAGTAGAATAATAGCCTTATTTTATGTTTAAATCCTGTTTAAGAACTAATGGAAAGTTTTAATTCTTATTTTTGTATTTTGATTAAAAGCTATTATATGAAATTCTATTTTGATTATCCAAAATAGAAGTGACAGAAGTTATTGTTTTAGTATTGACAACTGTTAACAGGTTATTCACCATCAATTAACTTGATATTAACCATGCGTAAACTAAAAATTACAGAATTAAAAAGATTAAGTACTAAAGAATTTAAGAGTGTTGAGAAAACTCCTTTAGTTCTTGTATTAGATAACATTCGAAGCATGCATAATGTTGGCTCTTTCTTTAGAACAGCAGATGCTTTTAGGATTAATGCTATATATCTTTGTGGAATTACAGCAGAACCCTCTCATTCAGAGGTGCACAAAACGGCATTAGGAGCAGAAGATGTTGTTTCATGGATATATTATAGAGATACAGTAACAGCTGTTGAAAAGCTAAGAGCAGCTGGGTACACTATTTTTGCCGTTGAACAAGTAGAAAATAGTATATCTTTACAAAACCTAGAGATAGAGAAAGGAAGTAAAGTAGCTCTTGTCTTTGGAAATGAAGTTAAAGGAGTGCAACAAGAGGTTATTAACAAGGTTGATAACACCATTGAAATACCTCAATATGGTACAAAACACTCTCTAAACGTGTCTGTTAGCGCTGGTATAGTCATTTGGGATGTTTTTAAAAAGATAGTTTATTAACATACTTATCAACCATTAAATAGTCCCGTTTTCTACCTCTATAATAACTCGTTCTAATAATTTATCCTTTCCTTTTGGGTCATATTCTTTTTTTAAGCTAGCCCCAAACAAGCTGGCAAAAGTTTGATAGAAACCTGCTTTGAAAGGTCCCATAAAAGCTTTTACTAAATCGTAGGACGATTGGTTTGCTTGTCTATCCACAAGCTTAATAAGCATCTTACCTTGTGAAAAAGTTAGTTTTTTCATTTTAGGAGTATATTGTTCCTTCAACCCTTTTTCTACTGCTTTGATATGCTTTTGTCTATCCTTTTCATTGGGAAGGGTTTGCAAAAACTCATAGGTTTCTAAGATTGCCTGTCTTATTTCATTAGCTATAGGAAGAGTTCTTTTTACATCCCTAACCATTTTAGTGTATCTTATACGCTCTCTCTTGTTTTTAAACACTAATGTTGGAAATACGGTAATCTCTCTTAGTTGAATGCAGGGTATAGTATCAGTTTCATAGATACACATTGGAACAATATATTGTTTATCATAGTTTTGAGCATGGACTTGCAATCCTATTAAAAATAGGAGAATAAAGGTGTTAATAACTCTGTTTATATTGTTTCGCATCCTGCTTAAATTACAGGTTTAAAGATAGAAAAATATTTTATTGATCCTATTGTATTGTGGTATCATTAAATCTAATATCTTAGTAATATAAATGTCAATATCTTTGTTGATATAACTCATATATAGATGATAATAAGGAGATTGAGTTGTTTGTTACTTATTAACAGTGTGTTTATAACAATAGTAGCAGAGGCACAAAATCCTCCCCCTATTGAATTAGAGTCTTTACTTGAAGAGATAGTTGTCAGTAATCTTGAGCAAGATGTTAATATCTCTATTTTACAAGAAGAGTTGGATGAGCTTAGAAACTCACCGATAGATATAAATAATAGTACTAAAAGAGAATTAGAAGAGCTTAGGTTCCTATCTCCAATTCAAATAGAGTCTATTTTATCTTATATCTATTTTAATAGGGGATTACAAAGTGTTTATGAACTGCAGTTAATCGAACATATAGATTTAAAGACCTCTCAGCTATTAAGTGAATTTATAAAGATAGAGCCTCTCAAAGGAGATGATTTAGTCCGAAAAAAGAATCATAAACCTTTTATTAAACAAGATCTCAGTTTTAAAGTAAATCTCCCTTTGTATGAGAAAAAAGGTTTTAAAGAAGAATTCTTAGGACCTAATGTAGGTCACTCTATTCGATATAGTTTAAAATACAACAAAGATATCCTTATTGGTTTTACAGCTAAAAATGAGATAGGAGAGCCCTTTTTAAGTCTTTACAATAAGTACGGATATGATTTCTACTCCTTCTATTTAGAAATTAAAAATAAAGGTATACTTAATTCTCTAGTGTTGGGAAATTATCGAGTTGCTTTAGGTCAAGGATTAGTAATGGGAAGGGGATTCTATCAGAGTCGATGGGAATCCCCCTTTATCTACTCCTATAAAAGTGCTGAATTAAAAAAACACAGTTCTACAGATGCATATCACTACTTATCTGGATATGGGCTTTCACTTCGCATAACCAATCGGATAAACCTTCTCTCTTTCTCCTCAATTCGAAAATACGATGGATTAATTTCAAATGATACGCTCTCAAGTATTAGTAAGACAAACTTACATCGTACTGAGAAAGATTTTTTGAAACAAGATGCTGCTAAACTGCTTACAGTAGGAGGTCACCTATCCTACTCCCTAAGTGGAGGTGAAATAGGATTTTCTGCACTTTATTACAAATTTGACAAACCATACTATCCTCAAATTAGAGAATATTCTAAGTATGGAATGAGAGGTGTAAATTTCTATAATTTAGGATTAGATTATAACAAGTTTTGGAAAGGCGTATTGGTGCAAGGAGAAATAGCAGTAGGAAAAGAGGGAGTTGCTAGTTTTAATAAGGTTAGTTATCGTAAGAATTCAGAAGCAATTATTCAATTATCCCATCGGTATTACTCACATGATTATTGGGCATTTTACGCACAAGGGATAGCACAAGGGAGTAAAATAGAAAATGAAAATGGGTGGACGCTTTTAGGGGAACTTAACTCCATAAAGAATACTAGCTTAACAGTTGGAGCAGACTTTTTTTCTTCTCCTTGGTGGAGGTATAGAGTAAGTAAACCTAGTAAAGGAGTCGAATTGTTTTTAAAAGCAAGACATCAACTCTCCGCTATTCATATTGTTAGTGTTCAATATCGTATTAAAAATGGAGAGCGAGACTTAGCAGCTAGTAAAGGGGAGGTTATTCATAAAATATCTACTCATAAGATACAAGCTAAATACCATACATCTTATAAAAAACTTATTACCTATGAGATGGTGGCTGATGGCGTTTTATTTCTTGAGAAAGAGAAACCCAATGAATATGGATATGCACTAACAAATAGACTGCAACTAAATAAGATTTCAGATTTTTTTAAATTTTCATGCCAATTTTCTTATCATAAAATATCCTCTTATGATGCTCGAATTTATGCGTATGAAAAAACTCTTCCTTTTAGCTTTAGCTCCAATGTTTTTACAGATCATGGAATAAAACTATCTTCCATATCAGAATTTATTGTTAAAGAGAAACTCTTTTTTTTGATAAAGTATGGTTATGTAAAATCATTTAATCGAATGAAATTAGGAAATGGATTAGATGAAATAGAGAACTCCTACAAAAGTGATTTTGAATTAATGTTTAGAATCAAATTATAAAAGAAAAACATCTTTCTTATATTTGTTAAAAAATAATCATGACAATACTATTTGAATCTCCTATATTTGGTCCCGTTAAATCCAGACGTCTTGGTGTATCTCTAGGGGTAAACTTACTACCTTCCAATGGTAAGGTTTGTACCTTTGACTGTATTTACTGTGAATGTGGTTTGAAAAAGGATAGGCAAAGTGAAGAAAAATTACCTTCTCGAGAACTTGTAAAACAGAGGCTAGAGAAAAAATTAATTGAAATGCGTGAAGAAAAGAGCACCTTAGATGTTATAACATTTGCTGGTAATGGAGAACCCACTCTACACCCTCACTTTAGTGGCATCATAGACGACACAATAAATTTACGTAACTCTTATTATCCCCAAGCTAAAATAAGTGTTTTGAGCAATGCTTCACTTATTCATAAAGAAGAGGTTTTTAATGCATTACTTTTAGTTGATAATAATATTTTAAAGTTAGATACAGTTGATCTTGATTATATTGCTAAAGTAGACCAACCAAATTCTAATTTTTCATTAGAGAGAACCATATCTTATCTAAAGAAGTTTGGTTCTAATTGCATTATTCAAACGATGTTTCTAGATGGTGAGTGTAGGGGAGAAAGTGTTTTGAATACAACAGATAAATATGTATTGCCTTGGTTAGATGTTGTAGAGAGAATAAAACCTCGAGAGGTGATGATCTATACTATTGAAAGAGAAACCCCTTATAAAGAGCTAAAAAAAGCATCTAGTGAAGCACTAGATGCTATAGCTCAACAATTAAGAAGTAGAGGTTTAAAAGTAACCGTCTCCTATTAATTATTATCTATTATTTCCTTCGCTCTTTCTACAGCTTCATAGATCGAAGGGCAGATATTATCTTTACCAAGTAAACTATAAAAACCAGCTTTCTTAAGAGATTCATGAACACCGTCATTTACACCTGATAAGACAATGGGAATTTTAACCCTTTGAGAAATTTTACATAAGTTTGTTAAGTTTTGAATTCCTGTTGAATCAACAAAGGGAACCCTTCTCATCCTTATGATTCGAACTTTCGCATGTGCACCTAAAGAGATCATAAGCTCTTCAAACTTATTTGCTATACCAAAGAAGAATGGGCCATTAATCTCATAAACTTCCACACCTTCGGGTAAAACTATTTTCTCTTCTTTCGTATCTTCACCTAAATCGGCGAGAACATCTAGTTTACCTGTTTCTACAGATATATGTGAAACATTAGCCACTCTATGCATGAAAAGAAGGCATGCTAATACAAGGCCTACTTCTATAGCTACTACTAGGTCTACTATAACTGTGAGTGAGAAAGTTGTTAAAAGTACAATAACATCCGATTTTGGATTTTTTAGAAGCATCTTAAAAGTTCTCCACTCACTCATGTTATAGGCAACAATAACCAGCACCCCAGCCAAGCACCCCATAGGTATATATTGGGCATAAGGCATAAGGAATAGGTAAATAAGAAGAAGAACAATAGCATGAATGATACCAGCAATAGGTGTTCTTCCTCCGTTATTAATGTTGGTCATAGTCCTTGCAATAGCCCCTGTTGCAGGAATACCACCAAACAATGGAGTTGCTATATTTGCTACACCTTGTGCTATAAGCTCTGTGTTCGAATCATGTCTATCTCCTGTAACACCATCGGCAACAGTAGCAGATAGCAGTGACTCTACTGCACCAAGAACAGCAATTGTTATCGCTACTGGAAATAAATTCTTAATGGTACTCCAGGACATTGCGGGAATCTGCGCATCTGGTATTTCAGAATCGATAGTGAATCTATCACCTATTGTATCTATTGTGTCAATACCAAAAAGATGCTTTAGTCCATATACAAAAAGAGTCATTACAATAATAGCAATTAATGAACCAGGTATCTTTTTTGAGAATTTAGGGGTAAATATTATTAGTAGTATACTGAGTATACTTACCAATGTATTCCACCAGTTTATAGTTGTGAAATACTTAAAATAAAACCCCCATTTTCCCAGAAAACTTCCAGGAAGTGGCTCTTCTCCAAACGTCAATCCAAAGACATCTGCTATCTGTGTGGTGAAAATTGTTACTGCGATACCACTTGTGAAACCTACAATAATAGGGTAGGGGATAAATTTTACTATGGTTCCAAGCTTTAACACCCCCATCAGCACAAGAAGAATTCCAGCAAGAAGTGTAGCAACGATTAAGCCCTGTTCACCATATTCTTGGATAATTCCATAGATAATAACAATAAAAGCCCCTGTTGGTCCACCGATCTGTAGTTTAGTTCCACCAAAAGTAGAAATGATAAAACCTGCAACAATTGCAGTTAAAATTCCTTTTTCAGGTGAAACACCACTAGCAATACCAAAGGCAATAGCTAATGGAAGTGCAACAATACCTACAATAATACCGGCCATTAAATCGGCCATAAACGTCTCCTTCGAGTATTTCTTGAATACCGAAAAGAGCTTGGGTTTAAACTCTATCATTTAAAAAATATTTTGATTTTGAAATTACATTTTAGAAATATACGATTGCAAAATTAGCTAAATTTTAAGAGAGAAGTAAATCTTTCACTTATAATTTTGAAATCCGATATATACTTACGATTCGATGATTAATCTATCCCCAAAAAATGGTTTTTTACCTTCTTTTTTTTATATTTGTATAGAGCTAATTCACACTTTATTATTAAAAATTGAATTAATTATGACTAAAAGTATTAAAGGTACAAGAACAGAAAAGAACTTGTTAACTTCGTTTGCAGGTGAGTCTCAAGCTAGAATGCGTTATACCTATTTTGCAAGTGCTGCAAAAAAAGAGGGGTTTGAACAAATAGCAGCTATTTTTCAAGAAACTGCAGATCAGGAGAAAGAACATGCTAAACGTATGTTTAAGTTTTTAGAAGGTGGTGAAGTAGAGATTACCGCGAGTTATCCAGCAGGTGTTATAGGAACTACACTTGAAAACTTACAAGCTGCTGCTGCGGGTGAACACCAAGAGTGGTCACATGATTACCCACACTTTGCCGACGTAGCAGAGGAAGAGGGATTTAAAGATATTGCTATGATGTATCGCAAAATATCTATCGCAGAAAAAGCACACGAAGATAGATATCGTGCTTTTATCAAAAATATAGAAGATGCATCAGTTTTTGCTAAAGAGGGTGAGGTAGTATGGCAATGTAGAAACTGTGGATATATTCATGTAGGAGAAAAAGCACCAGAAAAATGTCCTGCTTGCTTACATGGTAAAGCATACTTTGAAATTGAAAAAAAGAACTATTAATTAATTTCCAAGTAAATAAAAAAGAGCTTCTCAATTGAGAAGCTCTTTTTTATTCTTGTTTTTATAAATCAGGATTGTCCATTGTTACACTCATACTGGGCTCTAAAATATACTCAGCTTTTTTATTATCCCAAGAATAAGATTTTGTAGTTATCGTCTTTCCTTGGTAAGTGTATGAAGTAGCTAAGTTCTTTTCCCAATTTTTACTCTTATTACTCCATTTTAACGATTCGCTAGTCACTAATCGGTTCTGCTCATCGTACTCATAAATGTATTTCATGAAATTTGAAAGTGATACACCATCTTTCTTGTAAACAGTTTTTGATACCATTAGTCCATCAACCTCTTCAATGTTGAAAATTAGATTGTTTTCATGTCTTGCAAAAATTGGTGATTGCACAGCCATAAAGAAGGCAGCAAAAAATGCTAAGCAGCTAGTAACTAATCTTTTATTCATAATATCTCCTGTTGTTTTAGTTGTTCTTGTTTTAATTAGTAAGACAAATATAGGAAGATATATCTGTATATATAAGGTATATTTATTAAATATGATCAAATAAAAAGCCCTATTAATTAGGGCTTTTTTATCTATTTGTTAGTTATAAAGGCAGAATGATTGGCTTGCGAGTGTAGTTGTTCACTACATTTTAGCATAATGCCTAGCCATTTGATAAACCTCTTATGATATGATATAAGTTAAATAAAGTTAACTAAAAATATTAATGAGCTTCTAGCCAGTTTTTGCCCCAGCTATAATCAACCTTTAAAGGAATATCCATAGGGAAAGCATTTTCCATCTCTTCAATTACAATTTTTTCTACAATCTCCTTTTCCTCTTTAGGAACACTAAAGTTTAGTTCGTCATGCACTTGTAAAATCATCTTAGCTTTTAAATTAAGCTTTTTGAAACGATCAAAAATGTTTATCATTGCAACTTTAATAATATCTGCTGCACTTCCTTGAATAGGTGCGTTAATAGCATTTCGCTCTGCGTAACCCCTTACAACTGCATTTTTAGAGTTGATATCTGCCAAATATCGTTTTCTACCAAGAATAGTAGAGACATACCCTTTCTCTTTTGCTTCAGCAATGCTTTTATCCATATACTCTTTTACCTGAGGGTATGATATAAAGTATCCATCAATTAGCTCTTTAGCTTCTCCTCTTTCGATCTGTAGTCTCTCTGATAATCCGAATACAGAAATTCCATAGATAATACCAAAGTTAGCAGTTTTGGCTTTTCTACGCATATCACTGCTCACTTGATCAATCGATATGTTATAAATTTTAGCAGCAGTAGCCGAGTGAATATCATGTCCAGCTTTAAATGCATCAATCATATGTTGATCTTTACTCAAATGAGCCATAACTCTTAATTCAATTTGAGAATAATCGACAGATAAGAACTCTTCTTGTTCTTCAGGTATAAAAGCCTTTCTAATCTCTTTTCCATCATTATCTCTTATCGGAATGTTTTGTAGGTTTGGATTGCTTGAACTCAATCTCCCCGTAGCAGTAACTGTTTGGTTAAACGATGTATGAACTTTTCCTGTTGTTGTATTAATAAGCTTAGGTAAAGCATCAACATAGGTATTTAAGAGTTTTCTTAGCCCTCTAAATGATAGTATTTTCTCAATGATTGGGTGTTTAGAACGGTAGCTCTCTAAAACCTCTTCCGAAGTTACATACTGACCCGTTTTGGTCTTTTTTGCCTTAGAATCAATTTTTAGTTTATCAAATAAAATCTCTCCAACTTGTTTAGGGGATCCAACATTGAAGTTCTCCTGAGCTATTTCGTGAATTTCATCTTCTATAGCTTTTAGGCGAGCAGTAAATTTTTCCGAAGTTTCCTTTAGTGCCTCCTCATCAAGCCGTATTCCATTGTATTCCATCTCAACTAAAACGGAGATTAAAGGCATTTCAATTTTATAAAACAGGTCTTCGATTTGTAAAGCTGTTAGCTCTTTCTCTAACTTGTTTTTTAACTGAAGGGTGATATCGGCATCTTCACATGCGTAGGTATAAATCTCTTCGGGAGATAGATCCCCCATATTTTTTTGATTTTTACCTTTGGGGCCAATTAATGCTTCAATAGGTATTGTTTGATGGTTTAAGTAGATATCTGCTAAATAATCCATATTATGCCTTAATTCTGGTTGAATTAAGTAATGAGCAACCATTGTATCAAAAATGGGGCCTTTGATTTCTACGCCATATCTTTTTAATAGTAAAATATCGTACTTAATGTTTTGCCCTATTTTAAGAATATGTTCATCTTCGAATATTGGTTTTAGTATTTCAAGGAGTGGACTCCACTTTTTATTCTCTTTAGGAATAGGAATGTAGTATGCATTATTTTTTTCTACAGATAAACTTATACCAACTAATCTTGCCTCCATGGGTTCTACACTTGTTGCTTCAGTGTCTATAGCTATCTCTTTGCTCTTTTGAAGAAGAATTGCTATTTTAGATATATCTTCCTTATTATCAATTAGTTGATACTCTATGTGTCTGTTTTCTAATGCAGTTTCCTTCGCGTTTTTAAAATCTTCTTGAGGTGTGGTCAGATTATTTGCAAACAAATCGCCTTGTATTGGCATTGTTAGCGTAGAGTGATTGGATTCGTTAGGGAACAACCGTTCGCTTAAGCTTCGAAACTCTAATTCCTCAAAAATATTTTTTAACTCTTTTTTATTTGGTTCCTCTTTTACTAGTTGTTTTAGATTTAATTCAATTGGAACATCTGTTTTGATAGTAGCTAGAAAATGAGATAATTTTATTTGGTCGATGTTTTCCTCTACATTTTTTCTAAGTGCTCCTTTTAGATCTTCTCGGTGAGCTATGATGTTATCTATACTTCCGTACTCTTTTAATAGTTTCTTAGCTCGAACAGGTCCAACTCCAGGGCAGCCGGGAATATTATCTGCACTATCACCCATTAAGCCTAGTAAGTCTATAATCTGTTCTGGGGAATTTACCTCATATTTTTTTTTGACCTCTTTCACTCCTAAAATTTGAGTATCTCTACTACCTAATCTTGGAGTATACATGAATACATTCTCAGTAACAAGCTGAGCATAATCTTTATCTGGTGTAATCATGTAGGTTGTTACTCCTTTTTTATCGGCCTGCAAAGCAAGCGTTCCAATGACATCATCAGCCTCATATCCTGGTACCTCTAATATTGGAATTCTGTAAGCCTCTATAATTCTTTTAATATATGGAATAGCAAGTTTTATATCTTCAGGACTAGCTTCACGTTGCGCTTTATACTCTTTATAAATCTCGTGTCTGAAAGTAGGCCCAGCAGGGTCAAAAGCTATTCCAATATGGGTTAGATCTTTCTTTGCTAGAACCTCCTCTAATGTGTTTACAAAGCCAAAGATTGCAGAGGTGTTAAAACCAGTAGATGTAATTCTCGGACTTCTTATTAATGCAAAGTAAGATCTGTAAATTAACGCGTAGGCGTCTAATAGATATAATTTGTTTTCTTGTTCCATTAAAAATAAGTTTATTTACAGGTAAAATTACGAAAAAATACTGTATTAAAGGTTTTATTGTTACTTTTGTAGTTAAACTGTTATCCAATGCAGGAACTATCAGCAATTATATCACCAATAGAATCTGAGCTTAACAGCTTTAGACAATTGTTTGAAAGCTCTTTAGAAAGTTCAAACCCTCTTCTTAGCGAGGCTCTTTTACACATCAAGCAGAAAAAGGGTAAGATGATGAGACCT
This sequence comes from Bacteroides sp., assembly GCA_030151845.1. Lineage (GTDB taxonomy): Bacteria > Bacteroidota > Bacteroidia > Bacteroidales > Bacteroidaceae > Bacteroides_E. Next base: position 553 of record JASLCM010000087.1, on the reverse strand, counting down.
ATTCTTGTCTTATTAATTTCTCGCTTGTATGGATGTATATCTAATGAAACATTTCATGCAGCAGTTTCCTTAGAGTTGTTACATACCGCTAGCCTTGTTCATGATGATGTGGTAGATGAGAGCAATGAGCGAAGAGGACAACCCTCTGTAAACGCACTCTATAATAATAAAGTATCTGTTTTGGTTGGTGATTTCCTTCTTGCTACCAGTTTGGTCCAAGTAGGACAAACCAATAATTCTCGAATAATTGAGGTTGTAGCCAAGCTTGGTCAGGATTTATCAGAGGGAGAGCTACTTCAACTAGCAAATATTGATACGTCTGATTTTTCTATAGATCGATACTTTACCATTATTAAAAAGAAAACAGCTGCACTCTTCTCTGCCTGTACAGAGGCGGCAATACTTTCTACAGGAATAGATGATGAAGAGCAAATAGAAGAGGCCAGACTCTTTGGAGAGTATCTAGGAACTTGTTTTCAGATAAAGGATGATCTATTTGACTATTTTGATAGTGATAATTTAGGAAAACCTACCGGTTTAGATATGCTAGAAG
>JASLCM010000078.1 GCA_030151845.1 Bacteroides sp. | reverse complement strand
TCAGCAACCTCGTAAAGGACAGCCGATATTGCATATTCATCCTTTGCTGTAGGGTTAAGTTCTGCTTCGTGTGAATTTTTATCTGTTAGCTCCTTATTGCCATAAAAATCTTTCCCAGGTAAATACTTTAAAGCACCTTTAATTAAAAGAGGTTTTTCGGTAAAAGGAACACCAAATTTGGTACTTTTTAAAGGAGACATATAATCTAGGGAAAATTCTCCTAAAAAAAGAGAACCAGCAGTTACTTTTGGAATAGCTGGGAATATAGCAAAAGAGGGATTTCCACGGCTATCTATCGTTTCTATCACTGCACTTCTTGTTCCATTGTACTCTTTATCTTTATAAGAAACACCAAACTTCTTTGCATAGTTTTCATAAATCAGCACTAATCCTCCATCGCTTGATCCCCAGGAAAAATCACCTTGATCGATAGGCAGATAAGCCTCAATTTTTTCACCATTTACTTCAGCTATATACTTGGGTTTATTGACCCACTCCTCAAAGTCGAACTTGTATACTTTTTTATCTACTAAAACAGTATATTCATTCGATACAGTACCATCTTCCGAAGTAACTTTGTATACAACAGGCTTGTTAAAATTTTGAGCCTTATCTAAGCTAGGAGTTATAGTTGCTTTATCTGAAATTACTACCTGTGGAGTAAGTCCATTAAGCTCTTCCTCTGTAGCCTCTGACGCAACAGTTAGAAGAATTTTCTTTGCCTTTTGATCAATCTCTACTCCAGTTATTAAGGGATTTTCAAAACTAAAAGATAAGATTTCTGCTTCAGAGCTTTCATCTTGGTCCAGCCTAACTCCTTCAAATTCAACCTCAACTTTCATCGAAACAGCACCAGAAACAACATTTATATCGATATCTAAATCTAGTTTTTTCCCCTCTATATCTCCATCAACCTTAACATCACACTCCCCTACAATTAAAGAGAGTCTATCTTGCCCACTTAATTCGTGTTTAGATCCACGTTTTTTAACAGACATATCTTTAACAATAATGTCTCCCAACTCTATACCTTCAAATGAAAAATCCTTTAGTTTAACAGTCACTTTATTCTCTCCAGACTTCTCAACATACACTTTAGCAGGTATACCTTTTGTATCAATACCGATACTTTCTACTTCAACAGCGAGTGTCCCTTTATAGACACCTGCAATCTGATCAAAATCTACCGATGGAACATCATCCTTATCAGAGCTACAACCAACAAATCCGAGTAAGGTTAATAGCAAAAATAGATTAAGTACTTTTTTCTTCATATCATTTATTTTTAAACAAAACTAAGCAAAGTAAGGTAATTCTTTTGAAACAACCCCAAATCCTTAGGGTTTTGCTACTTAATAGTCGCTATTTTTAAGTTTTTTCACAACTTAAGCCTACTTATTATTGTTATATTTGTAGAACACAAAAGATTGAGAATATGTTTAATTCATTCGGAAACTTTTTAAGACTAACAAGTTTTGGTGAATCGCATGGAAAAGCCATAGGTGGTGTTTTAGATGGTTTTCCTGCTGGTGTTCATATAGACGAAAAACTGATTCAAAAAGAACTTGACAGACGCAAACCTGGCCAGTCCAAAATAACAACTGCTCGAAAGGAAAGCGATAAAGTAGAACTGCTTTCTGGTATTTACGAAGGTAAAAGTACAGGCTGCCCTATAGGCTTTGTTGTATGGAATACAAACCATCACTCCGACGATTATAACAACCTAAAGGAAGTTTATCGACCATCGCATGCAGATTTTACCTATAAAAGCAAATACGGAATACGTGATCATCGAGGAGGCGGACGATCTTCTGCTCGAGAAACAATAGCTAGAGTTATTGCAGGAGCATTAGCTAAGATGGCTTTGAAACAACTCGGCATCTCCATTACGGCCTATACCTCTCAAGTCGGTGCTTTAAAACTTACAGATGATTATCAGTCCTATGATTTAACTACCATTGAAAATAACCCTGTTCGTTGCCCCGATCAAAAACTAGCAAAAGAGATGGAAGAGTTTATTTTTAAAACTAAAGGGGAGGGAGATACCATTGGTGGAACTATTTCTTGCGTAGTTCAAGGGTGCCCCATCGGACTAGGGGAGCCTGTCTTTGGCAAACTTCACGCTGCATTAGGTAATGCCATGCTAAGTATTAATGCTGTTAAAGGGTTTGAGTATGGAGATGGATTCCGAGCACTAACAAAAAAAGGGTCTGAACAAAATGACGTATTCTATAATAACTCAGGAAGAATTGATACAAAAACAAATCACTCTGGGGGAATACAGGGAGGCATTAGTAATGGACAAGACATCTACTTCCGAGTAGCATTTAAACCTGTGGCTACTATATTAATGGAGCAACACACTGTAAACATAGATGGATTAGATACCACCCTAAAAGCCCGGGGCAGACATGATTCTTGTGTTTTACCTCGAGCAGTACCCATTGTTGAAGCTATGACTGCTTTAACACTTCTAGACTATTACTTAATCAATAAAACCACACTATTATAATGGACATAAAAAACTACATACAAGAGAACGAAACGCGTTTCTTAAATGAACTTTTCAGTTTAATACGTATTCCAAGTATCAGTGCTAAACCAGAACACAAAAATGACATTGTAGCTTGTGCTAACTTATGGAAGGAATTACTACTTTCTTCAGGAGCAGATACAGCTACAGTTATGCCCACCGAAGGGAATCCTATCGTTTATGGAGAAAAGATGGTTGATCCAAAGGCTAAAACTGTTCTTATTTATGCGCACTATGATGTTATGCCCGCAGAACCTTTAGAGCTATGGAAAAGCAACCCGTTCGAACCTGAAATAAGAGAGGGGAAAATATGGGCTAGAGGTGCTGATGATGATAAAGGACAATCTTTTATTCAAGTAAAGGCTTTTGAGTACTTGGTCAAAAACAACCTACTAAAACATAATATCAAATTTCTTTTTGAAGGCGAAGAGGAGGTTGGATCTCCTAGTCTAGAAAACTTTTGTAAGAAACACAAGGAGTTACTTCAAGCAGATATTATTCTTGTCTCAGACACGAGTATGTTAGGAGAAGACTTACCCTCATTAACTACGGGTCTACGTGGACTAGCCTACTGGGAAATTGAAGTTACTGGTCCTAATAGAGATTTACACTCTGGCCATTTTGGAGGAGCTGTTGCCAATCCAATTAATATCTTATGTGATTTGATCAGCCAGGTAGTCGACCAAAACGGTAAGATTACAATTCCACACTTTTACGATAAGGTTGAAGAGGTTCCTCAAGCCGAAAGAGATCTTATTGCAAAGATTCCTTTTAATGAAAAGAAATATAAAGCTGCTATTGATGTAGAAGAGCTTCAAGGAGAGAAAGGATACTCTACCCTAGAAAGAAATAGCTGCAGACCCTCATTTGATGTTTGTGGCATTTGGGGAGGCTATACGGGTGAGGGAGCAAAAACAGTTTTACCCTCCAAAGCTTATGCTAAGGTTTCAACTCGGTTAGTTCCTCATCAAGACCATGAAGAGATAGCGCAACTGTTTGTAGAGTATATAAATAGTATAGCACCTCAATCAGTCAAAGTAAAAGTAACTCCACTACATGGAGGACAAGGATATGTTTGTCCAGTTACTCTTCCTGCTTACCAAGCTGCTGCAAAAGGTTTTCAAAAAGCATTTGGAAAAGAACCTCTGCCTGTACGTAGAGGGGGAAGCATTCCCATTATAGCAACTTTTGAAGAGGTCTTAGGTATAAAAACAATACTCATGGGCTTCGGTTTAGAGAGTAATGCTATTCACTCTCCTAATGAAAATTTCTCTCTAGCTATTTTCAGAAAAGGAATAGAAGCCGTAATAGAGTTTCATAAAAACTTTGCGGAGTTGCAGTAATTATCCATCTAAGATGAGGGTGTTTCATAACCTATTTTTCGCATACACGAACTTATAAGCTGAAACTTACACTCTTAAAAGTCATGAAAAGAGTCCTATCTGCACTCAAATATAGTGCTTGATAGGGCTCTTTTATATTACAACTTTGGGGAATACTCATTTTAGTATTGACACACTTTCAAGTTGATTAATCTTTAAATCGATTCTTACCAACAACCTTCATGATACATTGCTTACAGTCAAACTGTAGCTTAAACCTCTCTTTATCGGGAGCGATCAACCAAAAAGGCTCTTCATACTTCTCACTTTTTGTTTGATGAACAGGACAAATGCCTAAACTATAACGCAAGCAGTGTTTTGTAAACATAAGTACAGCCTCATCTAACGGCTTTTCCTCATATCCAGGTTCTATTTCATCAACCCCATGCTCATGATAAAAGAGTCTGGAACGCTTATTTATCACATTTCCTAAATAGGTTAACCTCTTTTCTGGATAAGGGAAAGAGCTGTCTCCTTCCCGATAGACCTCCTTAGGAGCTACGTTAATTCTTTTCTCAATTAATTCATCAACAACAGTTCTACGAAGTTCAGTAAGTATGGAAGCGGGAATAAACCAATCTTTATCTAGCTCTATAGATAGTTGAGAGCATTCAAAAGGTGTATTTCCAAGTTTTTGCAAATTCCTTTCTATCTGAGCCTGTTGAGGTCTATGGGCTAGCTCTTTATTTAGCTCAACCTCTTTTTCCACTCGAACCCCATCTTCATCTAATGCTTCCAAAACAAACCCACCACTACTCTCTTTCAGAGAAAAGCTAAGGGCTATTTTTCGTTCTGAGGTTTCTGTTCCCAAAAGCTTTTCAAATTCATGATCATAGTTTCTGTAGACTGTTGTTTTTAAAGGTATAGTGGGCATTTCATGAATAAACAGTTTGTTACCCTCAACGCGGTTTACCCTAAAACCTTGCAGTTTCCCATCCTCGTCAATGAAACAAAGTCCATCCCCATTACTAAATGGCTTCACTCCAGCAACAATGATGAAATTTCTTCTAACATCCTTAACATAACCCATCTCCTCTCCTATCGATTTAGGAGTTATAAAAGAAGCTACATCTCTACTTCTTCCATGGAGAAACAGAGAAGTAAATCCTCTATTAAAACTTTTATCTAGCTGAGGGGAGAACTGCAATTTAACTTTTCCTGATGAAGATTTTCTATACTCTCCCCTTTTCTCGAAAATAGCATCCAAAGCTTCTCTATATGCAGCTGTTACATTTTTCACATAAGAACTATCCTTGAGTCTGCCCTCAATTTTAAGCGAAGAAACTCCAGCATCTAACAGAGCCTCTAAGTCTGTTATTCTGTTCAAATCCTTTAAAGAGAGAAGATGTTTTTGTTCAACCACCTGAGCTCCCTTATTATCTTCTAAAGTAAAAGGCAATCTGCAAAACTGAGAGCACTCTCCTCGGTTTGCACTACGCCCACTCATCGCATAACTCGCATAACATTGACCACTATAACTTACACAAAGTGCTCCATGTATAAAACTTTCCAACTTTACCTGAGGAACATCATCATGAATCTCACGAATCTCACGAAGAGATAACTCTCTTGCCAAAACAACCTGATTAAACCCAGCCTCATACATAAACCTTACCTTCTCTACTGTCCGGTTATCGGCTTGTGTACTTGCATGTAAAGGGATAGGGGGAAGATTTAACCTTTTGATTCCCATATCTTGAATAATTAAAGCATCTACACCTATTCGATATAGCTCCCATATCATCTCTTGGGTCTCTACCAGTTGCTCATCGGTTATGATCGTGTTTACTGTCACATATACTTTTGCAAAGTAACAATGAGCAAACTTAACCAACTCCTCTATCTCCTCTATCGAATTAGTTGCCCCTACGCGAGCACCAAACTTAGGAGCACCAATGTATACTGCATCTGCCCCATGTTTTATAGCTTCTATACCACACTCTTTATTCTTGGCCGGAGCCAAAAGTTCTATAGCTCTACTCTTTTTCATCACTTATTTAATTTAAAAGGGGTCTTCTGATAAACATAATAATTTAACCAGTTGCTAAAGAGTAAATGTCCGTGTGCTCTCCACTTTACAACAGGTCCCATACTCACCTCATCCTGTTTGTAATAATTTTTAGGGAGAGCTATTGGTAAATCAGCTTTAACATCTCTTTTATATTCACGGTCTAATGTATAAGGCGCATACTCACTATGACCGGTAACATAAAACTCCCGTCCTTTCCTCCCCTCCACGATATATACCCCTGCCTCTTCTGAGGTAGAGAGTATTTCTAATTCCTTTTCCTTCAAAATATCCTTAGAGATTAATTCTGTATGCCTACTGTGCGGAGCATAGAAAAACGAATCGAACCCTCTAAAAAGAGGATGGAAGGGGTCAAGAATTTCATGTTCAAAGACACCAAACAGCTTCTCTTTCAATGGATATTTAGGAATATTGTATTTGTGATATAATCCTGCTTGGGCTGCCCAGCAGATATAAAAGGTTGAAGTTACCCGATCTTTAGCCCAGTCCATAATAGACCTCAGTTCATCCCAGTAGACAACCTCTTCAAACTCTATTTTT
>JASLCM010000040.1 GCA_030151845.1 Bacteroides sp. | reverse complement strand
CTTTCGTTGATCTCTTTAAGCATACCGGTTAGGTTGAGGTTTAAATCGGCTGCAATGTAATAGATGCATAGTACAACGGATACCACCAAACAAAAGGTCTTAAAGGCATCGGTCCAAATTAGGGTTTTAACTCCTCCTTTAAAGGTGTAGAGCCAAACCAGAAGGACGGTGATGGCTGCGTTTAAAGCAAAAGGGAGGTGAAGTGGATCGAAAACCAAGAGTTGTAGGGTGATGCATACAAGGAAGAGGCGTACAGCTGCTCCAAGCATCTTGGATAGAAAGAAGAACCAGGCTCCTGTTTTATAGCTTCGGATACCAAATCGGTTTTCCAGGTACTGGTAGATGGAGACCACATTCATCTTGTAAAACAGAGGAATGAGAACGAAGGCGATGATGAGTTGCCCAACGAAGAATCCCAACACCATTTGGAGGTAGGAGAAGCCTTTGGCACCCACCATTCCTGGTACGGAGACAAAGGTTACCCCAGATATACTCGAACCAATCATGGCAATGGCTACAAGGAACCAAGGCGATTTACGGTTTCCTGTGAAGAAGCCATCGCTATCGGTATTGCGGCTTGCCAGATGGGATATTCCAAATAGGAAGATAAAGTAGATGGCAATGGTAACTATTACTAAAAAAGGAGTCATGGTTGTTGTGTTTTTATAGTATTTTATTTTGTTTAATTCTCAGGGTAGAGGAGATAGGGTTTGCGTTGCTCCTTGAACTGAACAACATCTTCTTTCCACATGGCTTGAATCTCTTCGGCCGATTTCCCCTCCATAATCATCTCCTTTACGTAGTCTACTCCAATAAGTAGGGTAAAGAAGGGTCTGAAAAACTTTTCTCCAAGGTTCACTGCATGATAGGCATCTATGACATAGGCCAGATTGAGTCCCATGTGGTAGATTTCATCGTTTGGTAGGGTGCGTAGGTCTACTCCATAGCAGGTTTGGTTAAGTAGTGGAGGATTCTTAGCTCCAGCGACACTGCGAGGGGTAAAGCTAAACTCATACTTCCCTTTCATTTTAGGGTGTCCATAGATTTGGAAGGGAGAGTCTGTTCCACGTCCAAGGCTTACGGGTGTTCCCTCAAAAAGACATACCGAAGGGTATAGATAGATGGAGCGCATATTGGGAAGGTTGGGAGAGGGGGCTATGGGTAGTTCATAAACCGATTGATGGGTGTAGTTCTTACATTTTACTACGGTAAGATCACAGCTCCTATTATCGGATAGCCAGTTCTCTCCATTGGCCATTAAAGCCAACTCTCCAAGTGTCATTCCATGAACAACAGGAATGGGTAGGTAACCCACACCCGATTTATGCTTCATATCAAGGATAGGTCCATCTACATAGTGTCCGTTGGGGTTGGGTCTGTCTAAAAGAACAACGGGTTTGTTGTGTTGTGCACATGCATCCATGAGGTGTATCATGGTGATGTAATAGGTGTAGAAGCGTAGTCCAACATCTTGAATGTCGATAACAAGGAGGTCAAACTCTTTCATTGCTTCGGTGTTTACTCCTTTGCTCTTTCCATCGTAGAGTGAAAGAATGGGTACACCTGTTTTGGGATCTTTCGAACTTGAAACGTGTTCGCCTGCATCTGCAGAGCCTCTAAACCCATGCTCGGGTGAAAAAATTGTTGTAACTTTAAACTGGTTTTCCAACAAGACATCGATGAGATGCTTGTCTCCTAGCATACCTGTGTGGTTGGAGTAGATGGCAATGCGCTTATCCTTTAATAGAGGAAAGTACTCTTCAAACTGTTGTGCACCCACTTCAATGGGCTGATTACTAGAATAACAAGAGATAGCGATTGTAATAATTGCTATACAAATAAGGCCGATCCTTTTCATATTTATAGAGGTTTAACCGATTAGTACCCTAAATATACTTTATGTTTTTAAGATTGAATACATATCTTTTGTATAATTTCGAATTATACATTAATTTTAAGAAATCAAGCAAGTGAGTAGAGGGTATTAAAAAAGCAGATCTTTAAGATCTGCTTTTTTGTATATCTATCAGTAGTTACTTAGTTATTGCTTTACTGAGTTCACTTTCGTGATTGATCTTGTTGACTGCTGTAACATAGTATCTACCGCTTTCGCTAACTACACACTCTGTTTCTTTGGTGATAGCAACCAATTCTGCAACTACCTTTTTCTTATCGTAGTCTGCTGGTTTTACGCGATAAACTGCATACTTACTTGCCTCTTTTGTGGCATCCCATAACAATCTATTTCCTGCAAGTTCAAAATTGGTAGGTGTTTTGGGTTTAGCCAACCCTTTCCTTCCACTATAAGGGATAAGGGCAGGTTTAGCAAATTGTTTTTTAACCACTTGCATGGCAGCATCTACCTTTTCCGACAAAAAGTATTTTGCCGAATAGAAGGATGTTCCTTGGTAGCGTGGATCACGGTTGATAAAATCGAACTGGTTTTGTAGGGTTTGTGCACTGAAACCAGCTTCGGTATTTACCTTATAGAGTCCATAAGCAACCATAGGTGTTTGGTAGTAGCTGTATCTCGACCAAAAAGTGGCCCATTTCTGGAAGTCACTCTCTTTGGTATAGTAGAGTTGTGGCATGATAAAATCTACCCAACCCTCTTTGCTCCAAGTTACAGGATCGGCGTATAGGCCTTTGTTGTTCTCATTATTTCCCTGCGGACTCATAGTAAAGGCTACTTGTGGTTTTTTGCTAACAATAAGTTCGTGAATCATTTTAACCATAAGGTTTACATTCTCAAACCTAAAATCGGCTTTCGACTGACCAGGTTTTGCATATTTTTTATAGTCTGCATCGTCTGGAAATTTATCTCCACCTCCCTGACTTGCCGAAGGGTAGAAGTAGTCGTCCATCACAATTCCATCTACATCGTAGTTGGTAATGATTTCGTCTACAATGTCTCTTAGGCGTTCGCGAACCTCTGGTAGTGCCGGATTGTAAATTCTTAAGGTAGGTAGATCGATGTACATGGAAGGATCTACATTATCCATAAGAAGAGGGTCAAAAGAGTCTGATGCACCTCCACGGGTGTCGATACGGTAGGGGTTAATCCATGCATGAAATTCCAACCCTCTTTTGTGTGCCTCATCAATCATAAACTGCATCACGTCGTAGCCAGGATCTTGACCTCGCTTGCCTGTGATGTGTTTACTCCATGGTTCGTATTTACTTTTGTAAAAAGCATCTCCTTTGGATTTAACTTGTACAAACACCGCATTGATGTTGTACTTTTTAAACTCTTCCAAGTAATTGATGTAAAGTTTTTGTTGAGCCTCTTTGTTGTACTGTTTTTGTGGCCAGTCCAACTCCCAAACGGTTGTAAACCATACAGCTCTTAAATCTTTAGGTAATTGAATTACTTGCGAAGAAGGCTCTGGCGAGCCGCCAGAACCTCCATCATTAGTGTCATCGTCCTTGCTACAGCTTGCTAGGAAGCCAATCATAGCAAGAACGAATAGTAGTTCTATATACTTCTTCATAGGGTATTATTCTTCCTCATCTACTGCCATTGGAACCTCAACAAGGGCAAAGCCTTGAGCGTCTGCAGCACCAAAGATGTAAAGTTTTCCATCAACCACTGCTGCACCACAATTTGTACCTGGTGAATTTGTATCAGTAGATCCGAATGTGTGTTCCATAATGGATTTATTGTTATTCTCTTCTAAGTTTTCAAGTGCTTCAACCACATTTTCACCTTGAGTGATGTCGTACACATAAAGTGTTTGTGCAGGGTCATCACCATATCTTGCAGCTGTAACCCCAACGAGGTAACGCTTTTCGTTGAAAGTGATGATTTTTGCCTGATTCACTCGAGTTGGAACAGAGGCAGAAGTAACTTTAGCTACTAGGTTGCCACCATCGTCTACTAGCATGAGTGAGGCCTCAAAACCTGTATATAGGTAGTAAGGTGTGCCTTCAACTTTGCTGTAAGAGAAGTATTGACCTCCACTCTCATTGGTGTTACCTTTTGGATAGATGGTGTCAACTCCTTCAGATTTAGTAAAGTTACTAATCTTGATTCTTCTGATTTTTCCAGAAGCGTTGTTTTCGAAGAAGATGTAACCATTTCCATCTTTATCTAAATACATATCCATGCTATCGCCAAAACGTCCACCTTCGCCAGCTTCTGAAAGGTCTCCTTCAAAAATAACTTGAGGTTTTTGATCGGGTTTAGCAATCTCCCACATGTAAACTTTAATAACAGCTCCCGCCATATTGGCAATGTAAACCTTATCTTGGATGATACGGCCCGCACTAATTGGGAATATTCCGCCGCTAACCCCTTCGGTATTTAGCATAATAGGCTTACTTAGATCTCCAGCAACAATGTCTGAAGTGCGAAGTAGGTGAGGTTTTAGTCCACCTTGACGAGAGATAATTAAAGCATACTCTCCATTGAAGTCTGTTCCACGAGTAGAACCTGCACCAAAGTGTTCATAAACGTTTTTACCTGCAGCATTATGGTCATAAGTTACTTTCTTATCAAAATCTGCTCCAAACACAGGAACTTTCCATCTTAGTGTAGCGAAGTATTCTCTGTATCGGGTGTGATTTAAAACCTTAATAACCTCTGTCCGTTCGGTTTGTCCTTCTTGGATAGAGAAGTCGTAGGTCTCCTTATCTAGTTTTGCCCCCTCTGATAGGGTTGCATTAAACTGAACTGCCGATAGGTCTGTTTCAGGATCTAACTTAGGGAAGGAGATCTTTTTACTGTTCTCATCAATAACCCCTTTAATCTCTGTTGTTCCATCCGCCCCTCCAGTCAATATACTGATTTCATGAATTTCAGTCTTATAAAGAGTGGTGTTCATTTCACTATCATCGCTACTACAAGATGAAAGTGATAGGAATAGTGGGGCTAATAAAAGCCCCATATATTTAATCTTTTTATTCATAGTATCTAACTTTTTTATTTTAGCGATAAAACTTAGTTAAAAGAAGGCCAGCCTTCTGTTTGTTTAAGTTCAAAACCTTTGTTCTTATAATCGGTCATGTTGTTTCTACCAACAGGAGATAGATAAGGATTAATTCCAGGTTGATCTAAAATAGGAAGTCTATGTTTGTTATCCAAGTGTCTGAAGAATCCAACCATTTCGTCTCCATTCTTACCATTGAACTTAATTTGTTCTCCATCTTTGGTGATCACAGAAAGGATACCAATGTTTTTAGGAGCAAGCTCCTCTTTAAGCTCTTTAGGGAAGTTTACCCAAGTACCAGTTAATAGGTCAAGGTTCTTGTTTGTATCCATGTACTCTAGCTTGCACCAGCGACGAAGGTCTACAATTCTTGAGAATTCGAAAGCTAATTCCATACGTCTTTCTCTTCTGATTTCCCAGATTAACTTAGAAACATCACTATCACGGTTAGGATCATCGGGTAGGTCGCTTAAAACCATAGGTGCTGTTTGTTTTACACCTTTATCGATAGCAGCCTTATCCAATGGTCTTTTACGGATTTTGTTGATCGATTCATCAAGATCTGCTTGTGTTACATTGGCAGCTCCAAGTGTTCCAAGTTCTGCTTTTGCTTCAATCCAGTTTAAAAGAACTTCGGCATAGCGAAGAACGGGATAGTCGTTTCTATTGTTGGTCGAGGTGTACTCGGTTGGAATAGTTAGACCATTTGCTGCATAGCTTGTTCCTTCTCTGCTGATAAACTTCACAATGTAAAGGTGTGATGCTTTAGACATTGGTGAAGGTTTGTCCCAGAATGAAGCTTCAAATCTTGGGTCACGAGTC
>JASLCM010000236.1 GCA_030151845.1 Bacteroides sp. | reverse complement strand
TATGTGGTAAGTATAGTTGTGTTTTTATTTCAACCAACGGTCGAGCCAATTAATAAATGTTCTCTGCCATAACACTCCATTTTGTGGTTTAAGTACCCAGTGATTTTCATCAGGGTAGATTAAAAGCTCTGCAGGAACTCCTCTTAATATTGCAGCATTAAAAGCTGCCATTCCTTGATTGGCAAGAATTCTGTAGTCTTTTTCTCCATGAATACATAAAATTGGAGTATCCCATTTATCAACAAATAAATGAGGGGAGTTTGCAAATGTCTTTTGAGCGATAGGATTATTCTTCTCCCAGTAAGCACCACCCATATCCCAGTTAGCAAACCACATCTCTTCGGTTTCTAGGTATTGCATCTCCATATTGAAGATTCCATCGTGTGCTATAAAAGCTTTGAATCGCTTATCATGATGTCCAGCAAGCCAATATACAGAGAAGCCACCAAAACTAGCGCCTACACACCCAAGACGATCTTTATCTACATAGGATTCTTCTGCAATCTCATCTATAGCTGTAAAGTAATCTTTCATGCATTGACCACCGTAGTCGCCACTAATAGCTTCGTTCCACTCATTGCCAAAACCAGGAAGTCCTCTTCGGTTAGGAGCAACAATGATATAGTCATTTGCTGCAAAGAGTTGCAAACACCATCTGTATGACCAGAATTGGCTAACAGGACTTTGAGGACCACCCTGGCAAAAGAGTACTGTTGGGTATTTCTTATTAGGATCAAATTGAGGAGGGTAAATAACCCAAGTCAACATTTGCTTACCATCTGTAGTTGTTTGCCATCTCTTTTCAACCCTTCCCATTTCTACTTGATCATAGATGTGTTTATTCTCAAAGGTAAGTTGATTATCTGCTCCCGATTGAATATCAACAGCAAATATCTCGGTTCCACTGCTAAGTGACTGTTTCTTTGCGATTAATTTATCTCCTAAAAGATCAACAGAAACAAAGTCGTGCTTTCCCTCTGTAATTTTATTAACTTGTTTACTGGAAACTTCTACTTGGTAGATTTGTGAAGTTGCATGCCAAACTCCAGTGAAGAAAATTCTAGAACCATCTTTGCTCCACACAAAATCATCCACATTAGACTCAAAAGAGTTGCTTATAAATCGTTTCTCACCACTCTCTAAACTCATAACAAATAGGCGATTTTGATCCGATTCGTATCCATCTCTCTCCATGCTCTGCCAAGCAATCAGTTTACCATCTGGTGAAAACTGAGGATTAATATCGTATCCCATCATTCCAGAGGTTAGGTTTTTTGTAGTTTTATGCGTTATATCGTAGAGGTAAATATCTGAGTTGGTAGAAAGAGAATATTCTAATCCTGTTTTCTTACGTGAAGTATAGGCAATTAGTTTTGATGAAGGATGCCAAGCTAGCTGTTCAATTCCCCCAAATGGTTTCATTGGAGACTCGAAAGGCTCTCCTTCCATTATATCAGTAATATTACTTAACGCTTTACCGTTAAAATCAGCAATAAAAGGGTGAGGAGCTGTTGTAACCCATTCGTCCCAATGTTTATACATCAAATCGTTAATAACCTTACCTGTAGATTTTGGTAGATCTGGGTGCTTATCTGCAGTGCTTTCAACAGTTTTAACTTGGGAGATGAAGAGAACTTTATTCTCATCGGGTGAAAAAGAGAATCCCTCTATCCCTTCCTTATAGTTAGAGATTTGTTGAGCACCTGTACCATCTGGATTCATTTCCCAGATCTGCATAGAGCCACTTTCGTTACTTAAATAAGCGATTTTACTACCGTTCTTTATCCATTGTGGAGAACCCTCGTAGAATGGGGTGTGAGTTAGTTGCTTTTGGTTAGAACCATCACTATCCATAACAAATAGTTCTGTGTTACTCTTATCTTCTGGAACACTATAATAGGTTACTGTATAGGCTACTTTGGTTTGATCTGGTGAGACAGAAAGATCACCGATACGTCCCATAGCCCAAAGAGCTTCAGGTGTCATGCGTTTTCCTTCAATTTGGATAGTAGATTTACCTATCACTTCTTCATCAACTGTAGTACTACTAGGGCCACTACAGGCTGCTATTAGTATAGCTCCAGACATCATAATTAGGTTTCCTAATTTCATACTTAATTAATTTTGTTATTTTTATATCTGAATGCGAAGATACAGCTTTTCTTCTTTTTTTAGATCATAAAAACGTGCTAACCCGTTTTGTGACCTCTCTTATCAGTAGATTCAAAAGATTTACTTATCTTTAAAGTTAAGAATTAAATAGCTAAGAAATGAATGATCAATTAATTACAGGGGGTATCCTATTGCTTTGTGGGGTCTTAATTTACTTTTTTCCTATACTTATAGCAGGGTACAATACGATGCCTAAAAAGAAGCGTAAAAACGTTGATATAAAAGGACTTAAGCGTTATCTATCTTTTACCTTATCGGGTTTGGGAGTGGGGTTTATTTTGCTTGGATTTTTTATGCCTACTTTATTAAATGAATACTCTGTTGGCGTGGTAATCTTACTCTTTATCTCCTATATTCTTATTGGAGCTCAAGATTATGATCAGAATCCTTCAAAAACGAAAAAGTTTATAGCAAGATACAAGCCATGGATTTATCTTTTTATGGCAATTCTTCTTTTTTGTTTTGTAGTTGCTGCACAACTTTGGGGATAAAAAAAGAGGACAAGATAGCCCTCTTTCTCTTTAAAACCTTATACACCTAGTATTCTAATACTCTAGGAAGTGTTTTTGCCTCCTCAATCCATTTTTCTACACTCTTAAGAGGTGGAACCCTTCTTACTAAGTTCTTTTGTTCATTCACCTCTTCCATTTTTTGAGTTAGATTTTCAGCATTTCTTTGTGCTAACTCTTTCACAGTATCAACACCAGCAGCTTCAAGAAGTTCCGCATATTCTCCCCCAACACCATTGATACGGAATAAATCTACCATATTGGCAAAGGTTAAGATACGCTTCTCATCGATACCAGACTCCTCTGCAAGTTTTTTTCTTTGTGTTTTAGTTCTACAAGCTTCAAGAAGCTGATCGGTTGTTTTAATCCCTACGTTGTTTAGTTTTTCAGAATAGGCAGGGCCAATACCTTCTACTTCAATAACTTTATAATTTGCCATACAAATAAAATTTAAGATAATTAATTAGTTGTCCAACTTATACTCTTAAACAGAGAAGCGTTTTGATTTGTTCATTTTTTGAAAAATTAATTCTATTTAGCTAAATGAGAAAGTAAACTGAAGTAAGTGAGGAGATTGTTTCTTTAAGTCTTACAGAGGTTCATTTTATAGAAAAGAAGAGATAGGCATATAAAAAATAGAGCGTCCTCGGACGCTCTATTTTATAAAATCATCTAAATTTATTAAATGATATCGTATCTATCTTTTTTGATTTTTTGCTTGTTGGATACGCTCTTGTTCTTTTTGCATAGCTTCTAATCTAGCTGCAAAACCAGATTTCTTTTTAGGATCTTTTTTGTTTGCTTCTAGCTCTGCCATAAGTTTGTCATCATCAGTCATTCTTCTAAGAACAAACATAGTTGCCACACTTATCAAGGTTGATAGGAAATAGTAGTAACAAAGTCCAGAAGGGTAATCGTTTAAGATAAACAAGAACATCACTGGCATTAGGTACATCATCCATTTCATACCCGCCATTTGTGGTTGGGCACCTGTATCTTGTTGAGCCATACTAAACTTCATATTTAAAATATTAGTTACGGTCATCAGTAAACAGAATAGACTTAAGTGATCTCCTAAAAGAGGTACGTGAAATGGGAAGTTTATGATAGCATCGTAAGTAGATAGGTCATCGGCCCATAAGAAGCTCTCTTGTCTAAGTTCGATAGCACTAGGTACAAACATAAACAGTGCCATGAAAATAGGAGTTTGAAGCAGCATAGGAAGACAACCACCCATTGGACTAACTCCATACTGACTGTAAAGTCCCATAACCTCCTGTTGCTTCTTCATCGCATCTTCCTGATCTGGATATTTTGCATTAATCTCATCTATCTTAGGCTTGAGAACACGCATCTTTGCAGATGATTTAAATGTTTTTAATGTTGCTGGGAAGACAACAGCTTTAACGATAATAGTCATAAGTAGAAGAACAACTCCCATACTTAATCCTAAATTTCTTAGCCAATCAAAAATATTAACTGTAAACCATTTGTTGATCTGTTTTACAATTGGCCAACCTAAATAGATTAAATCGTGTAGGTCCCACTTCTCTCCTTGAGTTTGATTAAAGCTTTTTAAAGTTTTGTAATGATTTGGACCAAGATAGAGATAAAGATGAGTAGCCTCTTTACCAGAGGGGTCAAATGTAGTAGCTAAATTAGCAGAGTAGTCCTTTAAATATCCACTTCCCTGTGCTTCATTTTCCGACTTCAATAAGCTGTTTTGGAAGTTTTTATCGGCAATAAGGACAGAGGAGAAGAATTGATTTTTAAAAGCAACCCATTTTAAGTTTTCCTCTACCTCTTTTTCACTATTTTTCGATTCAGACAAGTGATCGAAATCACCTCCATCTATCTTATAGGTTAAGCGAGACAGTCTATTTTCATACATAAAGCCACGCTCGTGTTGTCTTGCTTTATGTCTCCACTCAATATCGATGGTGTTTCTTTGACTCAAGTACGGTGCCATACCTTTGGCTTGAATCGTAAAGTCAACCAGGTAGCTATCCTTATTAAGTTTGTAGTTAAAATCAATATAACTATCGTTGTTTGCTTTTAAGCGAAGTAGGAGTGTGCTATCTGTTTGTGCTACCGGAGTAAAGTTATATAGTTTCGTTTGGATAGCTCCATTAACTTGTTCAAGAATAAAGTTAATAGAAACATCCTCGTCATCAAAAAGAACCAAAGGCTCTTTCTCCTGATCTTTATACTCGTGAAGCAGTGCAGAGTAAACTCTACCTCCTTTGGTTGTAAAAGTTACATCAACAACCTCATTTGAAAGAGTGATAAACTCCTCTTTTCCTTGTACCGCTTCATGAAAAAGGGCACTAGAATCTGTTTTTTGCTCAGTAATTTGGTTGGCAAGTGCTGCCGCTTGCTGAGCCTTAATCTCTTCCAACCGTTCCTGGGCTACAGCAATAGAGTCGTTGTACTGTTGTATAGCGGCTAATTGCTCTTCTGAAGGTCTGCTAAAATAACTGAAACCAATTAATAACAGTCCAATTAGAATGAGACCCGTAATGGTGTTCTTATCCATAAATAGTTTTCTTATATATGTTTTACTTTGTTATTGCTGCTTTAATAAACGATAAAAATAGAGGGTGTGGATTTAATACAGTACTACTGTATTCTGGATGAAACTGAGTACCCACAAACCAACGAAGCTTAGGGAGTTCTATCACTTCTACTAAATCCGATTCGGGGTTTATTCCAACACAAGCCATGCCTGCTTTTTCATAAATATCTCTGAATTCGTTGTTAAACTCATAACGGTGTCTATGACGTTCTTGGATATGCTCTTTCCCGTATGCAGCCTGAACTTTAGATCCCTCTTTTAATACACATTCAAACTCACCCAGACGCATGGTTCCCCCCAAGCTAGTTATTGCTTTTTGTTCATCCATTAAGTCTATGACATTGTACTTTGTCTTCTCATCCATCTCCGCAGAATTGGCTGTTTCATACCCCAGTACATTGCGAGCATATTCAATAACCATACATTGCATTCCTAAACAAATGCCAAAGGTAGGCAAATCATTCTCTCTAGCATACTGTGCAGCAATGATTTTACCCTCAACACCTCTGGCGCCAAAGCCAGGACAAATAACAATACCATCTAAATGGGCTAAGTGGCTAGCTACATTTTCGTTAGTTAAGTTTTGAGATTGAATATACTCCAGCTTAATCTTGCGGTCGTTGTAGGTTGCTGCTTGTGAAAGTGCTTCAAGAATAGATTTATAAGCATCCGGAAGTTCAACATATTTACCTACAAGTCCTATGTTAACAGTCTCAGTAGCTTTCTCACGACGCTCTAAAAACTTTTTCCAAGAGTCTAAATTGGGTTTATCAGCTACAGGTAGATTCATTTTAGCCAGAATTGTTTCATCCAGCTTTTGTTCATGCATGAGTAAAGGAACCTGATAAATAGTAGGAGCATCGATCGACTGTACTACTGCTTCTTCTGCCACGTTGCAGAAAAGGGCCACCTTTTTTCGAAGGTTTAAACTTAGTTCATGTTCTGCTCTAAGTACAAGAATATCTGGCTGTATACCTAACGATTGCAACTCTTTTACAGAATGTTGAGTAGGCTTGGTCTTTAGCTCTTTAGCAGCAGCTAAGTAGGGCACATAAGTTAGGTGTACACATAAAGCATTACTACCTAATTCCCATTTTAGCTGGCGAATACTTTCTATGTATGGAAGAGATTCTATATCACCTACAGTTCCACCAATTTCAGTAATTACAAAATCAAATTTATATTTATTACCTAAGAGCTTAACGTTACGTTTAATTTCATCGGTAATATGAGGTACCACCTGTACCGTTTTACCTAAAAAATCTCCTCTTCTCTCTTTATCGATAACACTCTTATAGATTCGTCCTGTTGTGATGTTATTCGCTTTTGTGGTATGTATGCCAAGAAAGCGTTCGTAATGTCCTAAATCTAGATCAGCTTCATGACCATCTACAGTAACATAACACTCTCCATGTTCGTATGGATTTAATGTTCCTGGGTCTATATTAATATAAGGATCAAACTTTTGAATGGTAACTTTATATCCTCTAGCTTGAAGAAGTTTACCGATAGATGATGAAATAATACCTTTGCCTAGCGAAGAGGCTACACCACCTGTTACGAAAATATATTTTGTTTCTCCCACAACAATATGTAAATTTAAAATGTTATCGACTTAATTGAGTGCTTATAAAGAACCCACAAAACTGCAAAATTATAAAAAAAGAAGAAGAATGAGGACTTAATTGAAAACAAAATTTTCTTCTCAACTCTTTAAAAGATGAAATATTCTAAACAATAGTTAAGTCTTATGCGTTTATTCATATAGCTAGCTTTTTGCGAGCCTTATTTTGCTTTTCTCATTTTAAAAAATGTATTTTTGTACACAAACATTAAATATAATATGAATAATCGTTATATACTGACATTCATAGCGGTATTCTTTTCATTAGCAGGAGTTGCTAAAGTATCGCATCCTTTTTCAAATAAGATTATTGAAAGTGCAGATGATATTGCTGATACAGATACACTTTCTTCTGTATTGCATGCAATACAGAAGAAAGTGTATCTGTATCAGCAATATCATCTGCACTTTCAATAATCTTATTTGAAAAAGGATGCGATACTTTAGCAACTCCTGCTAATGAAAAGAATACCGCTATGAATGTCAGTATATAACGATTATTCATATTATATTTAATGTTTGTGTACAAAAATACATTTTTTAAAATGAGAAAAGCAAAATAAGGCTCGCAAAAAGCTAGCTATATGAATAAACGCATAAGACTTAACTATTGTTTAGAATATTTCATCTTTTAAAGAGTTGAGAAGAAAATTTTGTTTTCAATTAAGTCCTCATTCTTCTTCTTTTTTTATAATTTTGCAGTTTTGTGGGTTCTTTATAAGCACTCAATTAAGTCGATAACATTTTAAATTTACATATTGTTGTGGGAGAAACAAAATATATTTTCGTAACAGGTGGTGTAGCCTCTTCGCTAGGCAAAGGTATTATTTCATCATCTATCGGTAAACTTCTTCAAGCTAGAGGATATAAAGTTACCATTCAAAAGTTTGATCCTTATATTAATATAGACCCAGGAACATTAAATCCATACGAACATGGAGAGTGTTATGTTACTGTAGATGGTCATGAAGCTGATCTAGATTTAGGACATTACGAACGCTTTCTTGGCATACATACCACAAAAGCGAATAACATCACAACAGGACGAATCTATAAGAGTGTTATCGATAAAGAGAGAAGAGGAGATTTTTTAGGTAAAACGGTACAGGTGGTACCTCATATTACCGATGAAATTAAACGTAACGTTAAGCTCTTAGGTAATAAATATAAATTTGATTTTGTAATTACTGAAATTGGTGGAACTGTAGGTGATATAGAATCTCTTCCATACATAGAAAGTATTCGCCAGCTAAAATGGGAATTAGGTAGTAATGCTTTATGTGTACACCTAACTTATGTGCCCTACTTAGCTGCTGCTAAAGAGCTAAAGACCAAGCCTACTCAACATTCTGTAAAAGAGTTGCAATCGTTAGGTATACAGCCAGATATTCTTGTACTTAGAGCAGAACATGAACTAAGTTTAAACCTTCGAAAAAAGGTGGCCCTTTTCTGCAACGTGGCAGAAGAAGCAGTAGTACAGTCGATCGATGCTCCTACTATTTATCAGGTTCCTTTACTCATGCATGAACAAAAGCTGGATGAAACAATTCTGGCTAAAATGAATCTACCTGTAGCTGATAAACCCAATTTAGACTCTTGGAAAAAGTTTTTAGAGCGTCGTGAGAAAGCTACTGAGACTGTTAACATAGGACTTGTAGGTAAATATGTTGAACTTCCGGATGCTTATAAATCTATTCTTGAAGCACTTTCACAAGCAGCAACCTACAACGACCGCAAGATTAAGCTGGAGTATATTCAATCTCAAAACTTAACTAACGAAAATGTAGCTAGCCACTTAGCCCATTTAGATGGTATTGTTATTTGTCCTGGCTTTGGCGCCAGAGGTGTTGAGGGTAAAATCATTGCTGCACAGTATGCTAGAGAGAATGATTTGCCTACCTTTGGCATTTGTTTAGGAATGCAATGTATGGTTATTGAATATGCTCGCAATGTACTGGGGTATGAAACAGCCAATTCTGCGGAGATGGATGAGAAGACAAAGTACAATGTCATAGACTTAATGGATGAACAAAAAGCAATAACTAGCTTGGGGGGAACCATGCGTCTGGGTGAGTTTGAATGTGTATTAAAAGAGGGATCTAAAGTTCAGGCTGCATACGGGAAAGAGCATATCCAAGAACGTCATAGACACCGTTATGAGTTTAACAACGAATTCAGAGATATTTATGAAAAAGCAGGCATGGCTTGTGTTGGAATAAACCCCGAATCGGATTTAGTAGAAGTGATAGAACTCCCTAAGCTTCGTTGGTTTGTGGGTACTCAGTTTCATCCAGAATACAGTAGTACTGTATTAAATCCACACCCTCTATTTTTATCGTTTATTAAAGCAGCAATAACAAAGTAAAACATATATAAGAAAACTATTTATGGATAAGAACACCATTACGGGTCTCATTCTAATTGGACTGTTATTAATTGGTTTCAGTTATTTTAGCAGACCTTCAGAAGAGCAATTAGCCGCTATACAACAGTACAACGACTCTATTGCTGTAGCCCAGGAACGGTTGGAAGAGATTAAGGCTCAGCAAGCGGCAGCACTTGCCAACCAAATTACTGAGCAAAAAACAGATTCTAGTGCCCTTTTTCATGAAGCGGTACAAGGAAAAGAGGAGTTTATCACTCTTTCAAATGAGGTTGTTGATGTAACTTTTACAACCAAAGGAGGTAGAGTTTACTCTGCACTGCTTCACGAGTATAAAGATCAGGAGAAAGAGCCTTTGGTTCTTTTTGATGACGAGGATGTTTCTATTAACTTTATTCTTGAACAAGTTAATGGAGCTATCCAAACGAAACTATATAACTTTACTCCGGTAGCACAAACAGATAGCACACTCCTACTTCGCTTAAAAGCAAACAACGATAGTTATATTGATTTTAACTACAAACTTAATAAGGATAGCTACCTGGTTGACTTTACGATTCAAGCCAAAGGTATGGCACCGTACTTGAGTCAAAGAAACACCATCGATATTGAGTGGAGACATAAAGCAAGACAACACGAGCGTGGCTTTATGTATGAAAATAGACTGTCTCGCTTAACCTATAAGATAGATGGAGGTGATTTCGATCACTTGTCTGAATCGAAAAATAGTGAAAAAGAGGTAGAGGAAAACTTAAAATGGGTTGCTTTTAAAAATCAATTCTTCTCCTCTGTCCTTATTGCCGATAAAAACTTCCAAAACAGCTTATTGAAGTCGGAAAATGAAGCACAGGGAAGTGGATATTTAAAGGACTACTCTGCTAATTTAGCTACTACATTTGACCCCTCTGGTAAAGAGGCTACTCATCTTTATCTCTATCTTGGTCCAAATCATTACAAAACTTTAAAAAGCTTTAATCAAACTCAAGGAGAGAAGTGGGACCTACACGATTTAATCTATTTAGGTTGGCCAATTGTAAAACAGATCAACAAATGGTTTACAGTTAATATTTTTGATTGGCTAAGAAATTTAGGATTAAGTATGGGAGTTGTTCTTCTACTTATGACTATTATCGTTAAAGCTGTTGTCTTCCCAGCAACATTAAAAACATTTAAATCATCTGCAAAGATGCGTGTTCTCAAGCCTAAGATAGATGAGATTAATGCAAAATATCCAGATCAGGAAGATGCGATGAAGAAGCAACAGGAGGTTATGGGACTTTACAGTCAGTATGGAGTTAGTCCAATGGGTGGTTGTCTTCCTATGCTGCTTCAAACTCCTATTTTCATGGCACTGTTTATGTTTGTACCTAGTGCTATCGAACTTAGACAAGAGAGCTTCTTATGGGCCGATGACCTATCTACTTACGATGCTATCATAAACTTCCCATTTCACGTACCTCTTTTAGGAGATCACTTAAGTCTATTCTGTTTACTGATGACCGTAACTAATATTTTAAATATGAAGTTTAGTATGGCTCAACAAGATACAGGTGCCCAACCACAAATGGCGGGTATGAAATGGATGATGTACCTAATGCCAGTGATGTTCTTGTTTATCTTAAACGATTACCCTTCTGGACTTTGTTACTACTATTTCCTATCAACCTTGATAAGTGTGGCAACTATGTTTGTTCTTAGAAGAATGACTGATGATGACAAACTTATGGCAGAGCTAGAAGCAAACAAAAAAGATCCTAAAAAGAAATCTGGTTTTGCAGCTAGATTAGAAGCTATGCAAAAAGAACAAGAGCGTATCCAACAAGCAAAAAATCAAAAAAGATAGATACGATATCATTTAATAAATTTAGATGATTTTATAAAATAGAGCGTCCGAGGACGCTCTATTTTTTATATGCCTATCTCTTCTTTTCTATAAAATGAACCTCTGTAAGACTTAAAGAAACAATCTCCTCACTTACTTCAGTTTACTTTCTCATTTAGCTAAATAGAATTAATTTTTCAAAAAATGAACAAATCAAAACGCTTCTCTGTTTAAGAGTATAAGTTGGACAACTAATTAATTATCTTAAATTTTATTTGTATGGCAAATTATAAAGTTATTGAAGTAGAAGGTATTGGCCCTGCCTATTCTGAAAAACTAAACAACGTAGGGATTAAAACAACCGATCAGCTTCTTGAAGCTTGTAGAACTAAAACACAAAGAAAAAAACTTGCAGAGGAGTCTGGTATCGATGAGAAGCGTATCTTAACCT
The DNA here is from genome assembly GCA_030151845.1 of Bacteroides sp. Taxonomy (GTDB): domain Bacteria; phylum Bacteroidota; class Bacteroidia; order Bacteroidales; family Bacteroidaceae; genus Bacteroides_E. The sequence goes on along the minus strand of JASLCM010000236.1, from coordinate 2,948 downwards.
TTGCCAATATGGTAGATTTATTCCGTATCAATGGTGTTGGGGGAGAATATGCGGAACTTCTTGAAGCTGCTGGTGTTGATACTGTGAAAGAGTTAGCACAAAGAAATGCTGAAAATCTAACTCAAAAAATGGAAGAGGTGAATGAACAAAAGAACTTAGTAAGAAGGGTTCCACCTCTTAAGAGTGTAGAAAAATGGATTGAGGAGGCAAAAACACTTCCTAGAGTATTAGAATACTAGGTGTATAAGGTTTTAAAGAGAAAGAGGGCTATCTTGTCCTCTTTTTTTATCCCCAAAGTTGTGCAGCAACTACAAAACAAAAAAGAAGAATTGCCATAAAAAGATAAATCCATGGCTTGTATCTTGCTATAAACTTTTTCGTTTTTGAAGGATTCTGATCATAATCTTGAGCTCCAATAAGAATATAGGAGATAAAGAGTAAGATTACCACGCCAACAGAGTATTCATTTAATAAAGTAGGCATAAAAAATCCAAGCAAAATAAACCCCACTCCCAAACCCGATAAGGTAAAAGATAGATAACGCTTAAGTCCTTTTATATCAACGTTTTTACGCTTCTTTTTAGGCATCGTATTGTACCCTGCTATAAGTATAGGAAAAAAGTAAATTAAGACCCCACAAAGCAATAGGATACCCCCTGTAATTAATTGATCATTCATTTCTTAGCTATTTAATTCTTAACTTTAAAGATAAGTAAATCTTTTGAATCTACTGATAAGAGAGGTCACAAAACGGGTTAGCACGTTTTTATGATCTAAAAAAAGAAGAAAAGCTGTATCTTCGCATTCAGATATAAAAATAACAAAATTAATTAAGTATGAAATTAGGAAACCTAATTATGATGTCTGGAGCTATACTAATAGCAGCCTGTAGTGGCCCTAGTAGTACTACAGTTGATGAAGAAGTGATAGGTAAATCTACTATCCAAATTGAAGGAAAACGCATGACACCTGAAGCTCTTTGGGCTATGGGACGTATCGGTGATCTTTCTGTCTCACCAGATCAAACCAAAGTAGCCTATACAGTAACCTATTATAGTGTTCCAGAAGATAAGAGTAACACAGAACTATTTGTTATGGATAGTGATGGTTCTAACCAAAAGCAACTAACTCACACCCCATTCTACGAGGGTTCTCCACAATGGATAAAGAACGGTAGTAAAATCGCTTATTTAAGTAACGAAAGTGGCTCTATGCAGATCTGGGAAATGAATCCAGATGGTACAGGTGCTCAACAAATCTCTAACTATAAGGAAGGGATAGAGGGATTCTCTTTTTCACCCGATGAGAATAAAGTTCTCTTCATCTCCCAAGTTAAAACTGTTGAAAGCACTGCAGATAAGCACCCAGATCTACCAAAATCTACAGGTAAGGTTATTAACGATTTGATGTATAAACATTGGGACGAATGGGTTACAACAGCTCCTCACCCTTTTATTGCTGATTTTAACGGTAAAGCGTTAAGTAATATTACTGATATAATGGAAGGAGAGCCTTTCGAGTCTCCAATGAAACCATTTGGGGGAATTGAACAGCTAGCTTGGCATCCTTCATCAAAACTAATTGCCTATACTTCACGTAAGAAAACAGGATTAGAATATTCTCTTTCTACCAACTCAGATATTTACCTCTACGATATAACGCATAAAACTACAAAAAACCTAACCTCTGGAATGATGGGATACGATATTAATCCTCAGTTTTCACCAGATGGTAAACTGATTGCTTGGCAGAGCATGGAGAGAGATGGATACGAATCGGATCAAAATCGCCTATTTGTTATGAGTTTAGAGAGTGGTGAGAAACGATTTATAAGCAACTCTTTTGAGTCTAATGTGGATGATTTTGTGTGGAGCAAAGATGGTTCTAGAATTTTCTTCACTGGAGTTTGGCATGCAACTTCACAAATCTACCAAGTAGAAGTTTCCAGTAAACAAGTTAATAAAATTACAGAGGGAAAGCACGACTTTGTTTCTGTTGATCTTTTAGGAGATAAATTAATCGCAAAGAAACAGTCACTTAGCAGTGGAACCGAGATATTTGCTGTTGATATTCAATCGGGAGCAGATAATCAACTTACCTTTGAGAATAAACACATCTATGATCAAGTAGAAATGGGAAGGGTTGAAAAGAGATGGCAAACAACTACAGATGGTAAGCAAATGTTGACTTGGGTTATTTACCCTCCTCAATTTGATCCTAATAAGAAATACCCAACAGTACTCTTTTGCCAGGGTGGTCCTCAAAGTCCTGTTAGCCAATTCTGGTCATACAGATGGTGTTTGCAACTCTTTGCAGCAAATGACTATATCATTGTTGCTCCTAACCGAAGAGGACTTCCTGGTTTTGGCAATGAGTGGAACGAAGCTATTAGTGGCGACTACGGTGGTCAATGCATGAAAGATTACTTTACAGCTATAGATGAGATTGCAGAAGAATCCTATGTAGATAAAGATCGTCTTGGGTGTGTAGGCGCTAGTTTTGGTGGCTTCTCTGTATATTGGCTTGCTGGACATCATGATAAGCGATTCAAAGCTTTTATAGCACACGATGGAATCTTCAATATGGAGATGCAATACCTAGAAACCGAAGAGATGTGGTTTGCTAACTGGGATATGGGTGGTGCTTACTGGGAGAAGAATAATCCTATCGCTCAAAAGACATTTGCAAACTCCCCTCATTTATTTGTTGATAAATGGGATACTCCAATTTTATGTATTCATGGAGAAAAAGACTACAGAATTCTTGCCAATCAAGGAATGGCAGCTTTTAATGCTGCAATATTAAGAGGAGTTCCTGCAGAGCTTTTAATCTACCCTGATGAAAATCACTGGGTACTTAAACCACAAAATGGAGTGTTATGGCAGAGAACATTTATTAATTGGCTCGACCGTTGGTTGAAATAAAAACACAACTATACTTACCACATA
>JASLCM010000231.1 GCA_030151845.1 Bacteroides sp. | reverse complement strand
TACAATTGCCTCCCCAAAATATTTTCTGACTGTTTTATAGAGGTATTTAATATAGTTCGCCATATTGGCTGAAGTAATGGCTTTCCATGCTTCTTCGATGAGAATCATCTTACGAATACCTTTCAGTCTACGCATTTTATTTATAAAGGCTTCCATGATGATAATTGTCACAACAGGGAATAAATCTTTGTTGTCTTTGACTTGGTCAATCTCAAAAACGATGAAACGTTTACTAAGTAAGTCAATATTCTTATTGGAATTTAAGAGGAAGTCGTAGCGACCTCCTTTGTAATACTGCTTGAGCGTAGTTAAAAGGTTATTAATGTTGAAGTCTGAGAGTGTAACCTTTATGTCGCGTTGCTCCATATCTTTGCGATAGATGTCTCTTAGATACTCATAGAAAGTGTTGAAGCTAGGTGTAATCGCGTGATTTGTACATATCAACTCGATATAGGAGTTTACAGCAGAACCAAGTTCACCTGCTTCGGTCTTGGTAACTTGCTCTTCGGTACTTTTCCATAGCGTGAGAAGTAAGGTGCAAATACTTTCTCTCTTCTCAACATCGAAGAAGTAATCGTCTGTATAGAAGGGATTAAAGGAGATGGGGCTTTCGTTTGTATAAGTGAAATAAACTCCATCTTTACCCTTTGTTTTTTGATGGATGAGTTCACATAGTCCTTGATAACTATTGCCTGTATCGACTAAGAGAACATGTGCTCCTTGTTCATAATACTGACGTACCATATGGTTGGTGAAGAAGCTCTTGCCACTACCCGATGGTCCTAAGATGAACTTATTGCGGTTAGTAATAAGACCTTTTTTCATGGGTAAGTCTGAAATATCTAAATGGATAGGCTTGCCTGACAAGCGGTCAGCCATTTTAATTCCGAAAGGTGAGAGTGAATCTTGATAATTAGTCTCTGCTGTAAAGAAACAAAGGGCCGGTTCGATAAAAGTATAGAACGATTCTTCCGAAGGGAAGTCAGCCGCATTACCGGGGATAGCTGCCCAATAGAGTGTGGCGGTATCAATAGTGTTATGACGAGGTTTGCATTCCATTGCTGCAAGTGCTGAGCCTACATCATTTTTGATTTGCCTCAACTCCTCTTTATCTTCACTCCAAGCCAATACATTAAAGTGAGCACGGATAGAGATTAAGCTTTGTGAGTGTGCTGTGTTGAGATACTCTTGTATCCACTCCTCGTTAATTTGGTTGCTACGACTGTATCGTGCCAATGAATGCATGTTTTTTGCTTGTTTTTCGAAACGTTGTAGATTGGCTTCGCTATCTCCAATGAAAAGATATTGGTTATAGATGTGATTGCAAGGAAGTAATAAACCTACTGGTGAAGCAAAGGAAAGATGGCAGTCACTTCTATCGGTTGATAGACGTTCATAGCGACTATCTGTACTAACTCTTACAGGTAGGTCATCTGTATCACTGAGTGTATGGAGACAAAGCATATTATCCCCAATACGAACAAGGTCAGCACCAAGTCGTATATCTTCTAATGAGGCAGGATGTTCATCAGAAAGAGAAAAATATTTATCCAACAATCCACCTTTCTCTTTTGTGCCGATTAACTCTGTCTCTGTCAGTCGGATTAGTTTAAGTTGTTCGGTATCATTAATTATCCGTTCGAATTGATCCACTGCTTCTATAATTTTCATAACCTCTCCTTTATTAGTAATCTCTTTAGGAAACAGCTGTCCTCGGCAGAGTGATGAAAAAATGCTTTGTTGTGCCATTCGTTGCTTATTGGTTTTGGTTAGAAAGAGATAGACTTTATGGTTTAGGTAGGGGCGTTCGTTGAAATGGTATTCAGAAGCACGAGCGAGAAAGCTAAGAGGTTTGTCTTTTCTTTTTTTGTCTGTCACTTGATAATTTTCTTTGATAAACCAATCTTGTTTATGTACAATGCTGTAGTGAGGTAATATTTTAATTGCTTTATGCCAAGCGGCGTGCATCGCATCATACTCGACAGAAGTAACTGTGAAGAGTTCGGGTAGTTCCATTCGAAAAGCAACTGTTACATCAGCATTTTTACTGATTATATAACCTTGTTCTATAGCAAGCAGAGGAAACATAGATTCCAAAGTTGTAATTTTACTCCTATTTTTCATAAAGAAGAGGATAATGTACTAGATTGTTGAAAGAGATGACGGATCGAGCGGTTATTTATGAGGTATCGAGGGTGTAGACCTATTGCTCTGCGTTTCATTAGTCCGTAAGCTCCATACTTGCGGTTCATAGCAAACGTTTGCCATACAATTAAAGTAGCACCCACTAAGCCCAAAGCCAAACAGAATAATTGATTCACACTACAGAGATATAGCATCACCACAAGAATAAATACACCTAGCAATCCTCCTATAAAAAGAAAGAGGTATTGTGCTTTTAAACCTTTGAACTCTACTGTCCGACCTACTCCTTTATTAATTTCCCAAGTAGCCATGTTACAAAAAAAATGAACGAAGGATGGTGGCGGCCACGATGAGGAAGATACAAGCTCCGAACCAGCTCGCAGCTGTTTTACTAGTATCGGGGTCGCCCGAACTGAATTTATTGTACACTTTTACTCCACCAATTAAACCTACTACGGCTCCAATCGCATAGATTAATTTGGTGGCAGGATCGAAATAAGAGGTAACCATTTTTGTGGCTTCGGAGATACCAGCCAAACCATTGCCTTGGGCATACATACTGGTGGTGGTCATTAAAAGCGTTAGAATGAGTATTATCTCATGTCTTTTTTTTATTTTTTTTCTGTTCATTATTGATTGTTATTTTAAAGTTATTAATGATTGAGTTTTTATCTCTTTTAGAGATAGTAGGAGAGTGGTTTGTCATCTTTTTTGTTCTCTTCAATTTGTTCAGTATTAGTTGAATGCGATATTTTAGAATGACTTTTGTTTATTATCGATAGCTTATCTTCCTCTATTTTCCGAATGACAGTAAGGATGTTGCGGTGTGCCTCTTCTTGTAAGAGGATATTTTTCTTGAATTGAGCCATTAGATTTGTTCCTTGTATGGTGTGGAAAGTTTCGTATATCTTACTTTCATTCTTTTTATCAATACTATCATCGTTCTTGTTCCATAGGTTGATCTGTTCTAAATCTTGAGAGAGAATAGCGGTCGGTGTGACGTCTGGCATTGACTCATTGGTTATTTGTAATTCTTCTCGAAGAATTTCTTCTTCGTCAGTTTCGTTCATTGAAAAAGTAATGTCTATTTCATTCTCTGTTGTATTATCATCTGTTTTTACCTTTCTATCAAGGTTTACAAATGTATTATTATTATCAATTGTTTTTTCAGAAGAGGACAGCGTGGGAACCTTGGGGATAGATGAGGCAACGAAGGGCTTACTTTCTCCTACCAAATAGAGTCTTGCTTGCTCTATTTGTTCTTGAGTGACTAACGGCTTTTTCGTGGAGGGTTTTGGCCTTTTTTCTCTTGAGTGCGATGAAGATTTAAAAAGGAGTTTTCCAAAGTATACGATGCTGAGAGTTAGCCATGCAATTCCTAATATGAGTACTATATATGTTAATAAGTTTTGCATTATAAATCAATGGTTTTTTCCCGTTTGCGTTGAGAAGCAGTTTGGTTTAATAGTTCTTGGTAGGTTTTAAAATGGTCAAGGAGAATATTCTCAATATATCCCGTGATTGATGTTTCTATTCGTAGGTCACTTATTACATTCCGCAAAAGTTGAAGAACTTCAGTATGAATACTGAAACCTGATTTGTTGCGACCATTGCGAATAGTGGTTAGGAAGCGTTGTTCGTATTCCTCAAAGTCCCTAGCTATTTTAAAATACTTTTTGCTTTTAGGACTTTCTTTCAGCTTTGAAGAGAGACTTAGTATTTGTTCTCTATCATCCAATAGTGATGTTTTTTTGATTTTTGAAGTGTCGTTATTACCTTCTGTTGAAGTCCAACTATCCTCCAAATTTATGGGTTCATCAAATTCTGGGGTGTTTTCAGCTGTTCGCTTTTTTACTCCGATGTTTGCCATTTCTTTTATTTTTGCTTGAAGTAACTTTTCTCGTTGTTCTTTGAGTGAACTCATACGCTCTTGTTTTTAAAGATTTAGTTTTTGAAAGACTTCCTTTACCCACTCATCTATACCCGTTTGAGGACG
>JASLCM010000200.1 GCA_030151845.1 Bacteroides sp. | reverse complement strand
GCCTTTTGTTTTTGTTCCCTGTTTGGTAGTGATCATAAGAACCCCGTTTCCTGCTCGTGTACCGTACAGTGCTGCTGCAGCAGCCCCCTTGAGTACAGAAATTGATTCAATGTCATCGGGATTAATATCCGATAATCCATTTCCTCCATCACTGCCGCCCCATTGGTCAATACCCGATCCTTTAAAGTTGTCCATTGGAATACCATCAACAACGACAAGTGGTTCATTGTTACCTGCAATGGAGTTTTCTCCACGAATAACGATTCTACTAGAACCTGTTGCTCCATTGCCACTGGGACTAATACGTACACCTGCGAGCTTTCCCGTTAAACTGTTTACAACATTCCCTTCACGAGCTTCTGTAAGGGCATCACCTTTAAGGTCTTGTACTGCATAGCCGAGAGATTTTGTTTCACGCTTTATACCTAACGCTGTGACTACAACCTCATCCATGAGCTGGGCATCTTCTAATAGTGTAATAGAGTAGGTTTGGCCTGCTTTTGCTTTAAAATCATGTACTTTATAACCAACATAACTGATTTCGATTAAAGCGTTTACAGGAACATTCTCCAAAGTAAAGTTTCCTTGTAGATCTGTTAGTGTCCCTAGGGTTGTGCCTTTAACATGAATACTCGCTCCAATAATAGATTCACCAGACTCGTCTTTAACCGTGCCTTGTACTTTGATCTTTTCTGCAGTTTGTTCTATTGAATCCTGAATAGGATTTTGAAGCGGTGCAGCTTGTAATTGCCCAACTGTGCATAACGCAACAACTGGGAGAACAACTTGTAGTGATTTTTTCCAAGTTGTTCGAATTGTAAATTTAAAATAACTCATAGTAATTGTGTTTTTCATACAAGTGTATCTCTTTACAACTTAATTAACTCTATTTGGGTTATTTTGTAGATAGAGCCCCTTGTATTGTATTTTTGTAAATATAGGTAAAGTTTTGTTGTGTAGTTTATTTTAATCTAAAATAATGTAAAAATAAATTACAATGAGTAGGTAAGTTGTGTAATGCAAAGTGAAAACTATAAGGAAGGAGAGTTCTAAGAAAATAGAAACAGAATTTGGAGAAATGCAAAATATAGCCTTGATAAATATAGTCTGGCTGACTCGCTCCATATTTTTTATGTTTAAACCCTTGCAACAAGATGAAATTATGGGCTAATGATCAGCTTGTGTTTAAAAATCGCAAGGAAATGCGGTTATAAAGTGGTGCGTATACAGTTAATTCATTGTAACAAAGTAAGTTGTTGCTTATTAGCTATCTAATATAGAGTGATAGATATAGAGGATTTGAGTGGTAGGGGGAATAAAAAAGGGATTACTTGGCGGTTGCTTAGTAATCCCTTTGATTCTATAAAAATCTATTTAACATAATATAAATTATCATTCAAATAGGTTATCTCATTTAAAACAGGATAAATTCAAAGATACTCTCTTTTTATTTAAAATACTCTTCTTTTCTAGTGGTGAAGAGTTAAAAACAAAAAGAGAGTTTCAAGCCTTTATTTATCACTGATAACAAAAATTGGTGTGTCTGCATGAAAGACCATTCGTTTAGCTAAGCTAGGATTAAAGAGTCTAGCAAAAATGTTTCTTCGGTATGAGCTCACTACAATAGCATCTATTTTATAGGCTGCTACGTACTCCTCTAAAGTGTTTAAGAAGGTACTATTGTTTTGTAAAACGTTATGTGTAGCACTCATATCGGGGTACTGCTTGCTAAAATACTCTTTTATCCCTGCAAGCTTTACTTCGCTCCACTTATCCTCATTTTCTGCAATATGGATGAAGTTTACAGCAGGCTTAAATTGTCTCATCTCATTACGTACAAAGGAGTCAAATGCAACTAAATCTCGTTGATCGAAGTTGGTAAGGAAGCCAATTCGCTTCAATTGATGCATTTTCTCGAAGGTAGTTCGTTCTGGGATAGCTAAGGTTGTATGTTGGCTTCTATCAATCACTTCAGCAGTTACACTACCAATAAGATCAATCTCCTTCTGACCACTTCCTCGAGTTCCCATAACAATTAATAGAGGGTTTATCTTCTTGGCACATCTCAGAATCTCTTCCTCTGCAATACCTTCTCTTAGTGTTGTGGTAAAAGGAACATCAGGATACTTTCCTGTCGAAATATGACTCTTAAGCTGTTCTGCAAATGAGGCTAAATCTGCACTAGCCTTATTTTTAAGCATGGCACTCTGTTTCACGTCATCTCCTACCTGATAGTTAAAGACATCTCCATACGCTATGGCTGCAGCATGCAATGGGGTAAAGTAAACGTGTAGCAGCACAATCTCTTGTTGCATAACCTTAGCCAAGTGGAAGCCTATTTCACAAGCTTTCATTGAAGAGACAGAAAAGTCTACAGGTATAAGTATTTTACTTCGAGAGGATAATTCCACCTCTTTTTCCTCTGTTACCTCTTCAGAAAGCCAGGCCTCACTCTCTGTAATCTTAAGTGCATGAGGGAGATCGCTCTCCTTTATGCGAACTCGGACACCAGATGAAACAACTGGCTGAATCTGGTTTACGTTGTGTATATAACTCTCTATTCCCTCATTTTCTAAGATGTTTTTAAGAATTTGAGCTTTCGAATAGGTTAAAATTGCGAGGGTTACTAATTTATCTTCCATAAGGCAGGTGTTTTTTAAAATGAATGAAACAAAAATCCCAATATACCCTCCTCCTTTAAAGGAGAGTATATTGGGAGCTTAGCTTGTTTTATGCTTCGGCCGGTTCTGCAGCCGTTTCGACTTCGGACTCTTTTAAAATTTTAAGAGCCAAATCCAAAACTGTGGTATCATCTATTTTAACTACTCCACCATCTGGACCTGGCTCTATATGTATTCCGACACTTTTACCTTCTTTAAAGTTGCTTCCTCCAAAGAAGTTGCGAACAGTGCTTACGTTCAAATCTAATTCGTCTGCGATTCTGTGCATGCTACCATTTGGTAAAGCATCTTTGATTTTACGCAGCTCATTAAATGTTATTGTTTTCATAGCTGTAACAAATTAATGGTTAGTAACTTTTGTAATACTCTTACATTCTAAATGTAAGCAATATATGGGATAAAACAAATTAATAATAACCAAAAGATTGAGTTAAATAAGTAATTGTCAATCCATTTATCCCTTTCAACTAGATAACAAAAGCGAGGCCCAATTGGTTCGATTTCTCTCCCCTATTGGACCTCACTCGATCTTAAAATGTACTTATTATTAGATGATCTCAATCTCTTTGGTAGCTATCCAGCCAACCTTTCCATCTTCCAAGACTATCTCTTTCCATTCGCTCATGGTGTTATCCTTAATGGTAACCTTTTTTCCCTCATGAAGAATAAAGAGACTGGTCCCCGACTCACTGGGAGTACTTCTTATGGTAACGCTTGGAGTCATTACAATAGCAGTATCTCTTTTTATGAGTTTTTTCTTCTGTATTGAAGCGAAGCTATTAGTAACCACTACAAGTAGAAGTAAAAAGAGCCCTAGGCCAAAACTAATCTTTTTAAGTAGAGAGCTTCTTCCAAATAGGAAGAGAGCCACCATCCCGAGCATTAAGATAAAGGAGGTTGCGCCTAATTTAGCCCATCCATCTACACTTAGGAGGTTTAGCATCGATTTTCCCCAGGTGATAAAAAAGAGTTCAGGTACAATCTCCTCCTTATCAACCGTTTTGGCTCTAGCTATCTCTAGGTTCGCCCGAATATCACCATTACCAGGATCGAGCAATAAAGCCCTTTCATAGTTAAGAATGGCCTTAGCTATCTCTTCTGATTTATAGTAGCTATTTCCAAGGTTGTAATAAACAACAGGTGAAACCCCCTCCTCAAGGAGAGCTTCGTAGATCTGTATAGCCGTAGCATACTCTCCACGAATGTATGCACTATCGGCAGTAGCTTTATCGATAACCCCTTCCTGATTAAGGCTAAATTCAGGGGTTATTTGAGTAGCTAACGTATCGTTTGACACCTCCACCTCCTGCTCATTGGCCTGTAGCGTAAAAGAGCAGCAAAAAAGGAAGGAAAAAGTCCACAGTATGTATTTAATATCTTTCATAATTCTTTTAGCGTTTGATCGAGTTTTCCATTTCACTGATAATCTCTAGCGATCCAGTAAACACTTTGTCCATCGCCTGATTCTCATCTCCTGGAGCGAAGCGAGCAAATTCACACTCATTGAGAGCATTGATAAATTGCTCGATGAGCGTATCATTCACCCCATATGTTTTGAGCTGTTCAGCTACATTGTCCTTGTTTAATTGAGAGAGTGGAATATTGAATTTATCGCTGATGTAGCCCCATAGTGCTTTAAGAACCTCATCGTAGAACTCCTCTTTTTTACTCTCTTTCAATAATTTACCAGCTAAACGCAGACGTTTCGTAGCAACTTTGTTTGCTCGTTTGTTCCTAACCTTAGCTACGTTTGCATTCTCAGCAACCTGCTTGCGATAAACAATCAGACTCAAGATGAAGAGTAGAGCAGGGATAATATAGAGTAGCCAATAGGTAATAGAACCAAATAAGAAAGAATCTCTTGGGTGAAGCTTAACCGAATTCAGCTTGATGAATCGGATATCCTCTCCCAACACCTTTAACTCCTCTTTATTTGTGAAATTAGAGATTACCTGATCTGCATTTCCTGCACCTTTTTCTACCTCAAGCGTATAAGGCTCTGTTTTTAGTGTTTTATATTGCTTCGCTTTTGTATCGTAATAACTAAAGTTTACAGCAGGAATGGTAAAAGTACCAGGATGCCTAGGAATAGCCAAATACTCAATAACCCGATTTCCAGTAAGTCCGTTTTGTGTTAAGCGAACCTGATTATCTACCTTAGGATCATAAATTTCAAAGTCGGCTGGGAACTCAACCTCAGGGTTGCTAATTAACTTTAAGTTACCTGTGCCCGAAACAACCAGCTTAATGGTTACAGCATCGTTTGTCTTAACCTTAGTTTCATTGATAGAGGAAGAGATAGAAAAATCTCCCACACCACCACTAAAGTTCATAGGCTTACCCGCAGGAAGCTTATCCACATTGATGGTTATTTGTGGAGTTTGAATACTCTTTTTAACCTCAACAAAATTGCTTCCTCCATTGAAAAAAGCATCGAAGGGGTCAACCGCAGCAACCACTTGAGCTATGGAGGCATCAAATTGTGCAGGCTCTATTATTAGTTTTCCACTCTGTTGAGGGAAAAGTACAAACTGACGATATACCACACTGTTGTAGTTTCTACCTTTATAATGCTCTAATTTCCATTTCTGATTGCTAGGAAGCTCCACCTCTTGCGAGTGGAATCCTTTGAAATCGGGTAACTTAACGTTGTTAAAGCCACGTAGGTCTACAGCAGTATATATTTTGAAGGTCAGCAAGATAGCCTCTTGCTCCACAACACTGTTTTTAGAAACCGTTGCAGTGATGAAAATATCATCGTTCTTAAT
>JASLCM010000241.1 GCA_030151845.1 Bacteroides sp. | reverse complement strand
CAAGTAGTTACGTGGTCACCTTCAACGCGAATACGCATAGTGTTCCACTCACCTTCTTTTAAGATTTCTTGTTGCTCATCTGTAATTTCAGCAATCCATCCTCTACCATAAGATTCATAGATACCACCTGTTCCATGACCTTTAGGAGCAACTTCTACTTGCCATCCATTAATCTTAACTCCTTCAGGAATAAAAGAACGGAAGAAAACACCAGAGTTTCCGTCTGCTTCTTGTTTAAACTCTAGAGTTAAATCGAAATCGTTATAATACTCTTTAGTTGCTAAGTAGCCATATTTCTTATCAGGACCACTCTCACAAACTAAAAGACCATCTTCAACATACCATTGCTCTGTTCCGTATACATCCCAACCAGTTAAGTCTTTTCCATTGAAAAGTTCAACTTCTTTTGTTTTACGTGGAAGTTCTTTAATTTTTAAATTACGGAACTCTGCTGGATAACCATGGTCTTGAAGACAGATAACACCTTTTTTAGCTAAACCATATTCAGGTGCATGAGCCCATTTACCACTATTTTTACGTGCATACCAATCTTCAGTCCACGCTTCGAATTCAATTGTTTTCTCTCCATTCATGTAATACTCTACATGACCATTATCAAAAACAATTTTAGAGGTATTCCACTCACCTTGTGGGTTAATTTTTATAGTCTCGAAATCTGGTAAGTACATAGCGTAATCTACACCACATCTTTGCCAATCTTCTAACTTACCATCAAAATTCTCTTCATCAATTAACTGATATTCAGGACCAGTTACATAAGGAACTTTGAATAGAGGATGCTCGTATACGTGATAAATCATACCACTATTACCTCCTTTACCAATTTTCCAGTCCCAAACCAACTCAAAGTTTTCATACTCTTTGTCAGTTACAATATAGCCCATAGCATCACCACCTTTTCCAGCGCATTTAATTACGCCTTCCATAGCTTCCCATGGCTCTGTTAACTCTGTACCATTATAGTCTCTCCAACCATTCATGGTTTTACCATCAAATAGCAACTCCCAACCTTCTGCTTTCTCTTGAGAAGTCAGCGTGTTAGGCGCTGGAGTTGAATCACAAGCTGTAAAAAGTACTAATGCAGCACTTACCAGCGATCCGAATAAAAAGTTTTTGTGTCTCACTTGATACTTATTTTTTATGAATAATTTGTTTCAACAAATATAACACTTTTTATTAAAAAAAATAAGTAATTAGCTTACTTCTACCATTTCATATCTAGAATGAGAATATTTGAGTTGGTAAAGCTAAATTTTTCAGTTATACACCCTCTTATAATCCTCTTTTCTTTAATAAAAACCACATATTTACTAAATCTCCTAAAACAAAGCTACCTCTTCTTTATTCTTTACTATTTTTAGTATAAAGCTATTTTATACCTCCTTTTTTGCTATTTTCGTATAAACAACAAAATATTGGCCAAATAACTAGTAAGCCATGACTCAAAACAAAAAATACAATATAGGTTATGCATTAAGTGGTGGCTTTATTAAAGGTTTTGCACATTTAGGAGCCATGCAGGCATTGTTAGAGCATAACATTAAGCCTGAAATAATAGCAGGAGTTAGTGCAGGAGCCCTAGCGGCTACATTCTACGCAGACGGTAACGAACCCTATCGTGTCTTAGATTTTTTCTCAGGGCATAAATTTTTAGACTTAACCTCATGGGTTATACCTAAAGTGGGTCTCTTTGATTTATGCGACTTTATTGATTTTCTTAAAAGTAATCTAAAAGCTAAAAACATTGAAGATTTACAGATACCAATGATAATAACTGCAACCAATTTAGATCAAGGGAAACCTGAGCATTTTACAACAGGTAGTCTTGCCGAACGTATAGCCGCCTCCTGTTGCATGCCCGTTCTTTTTAGTCCAGTGCAAATTGATGGTATAAACTATATTGATGGCGGTGTTTTCATGAACTTTCCCGTATCCTTAATAAGGAGAGAGTGCGAAAAAGTTATTGGTGTAAACGTCAGTCCACTGGTTGCCACAGAGTACAAAAAGAACATTGTATCCATTGCTATGCGCTCATTTCAATTTATGTTTAAAGCAAATACCATTGGAGAAAGATTAAAGTGTGACTTACTCATAGAACCTAATAATTTAGAAGAATATAGTAATACCGAGCTTGAAAGAGCTGAAGAGATCTTTGAACATGGATACGATACAGCTTACGAAATACTAGAACAACTATTAGAAGAGAAAGGAAAAATATGGAAGTAATAAAAACAGGTTTAGCTGCTTTTGGAATGTCAGGAAGAGTTTTTCATGCTCCTTTTCTTGAAGCAAATCCAAATTTTGAACTAACAGCTATTGTAGAGCGTACCAAGCAGCTGTCTCGTGATGCCTATCCAAATTCAAGAATAGTTCAAAGCTTTGAAGAACTACTAGAGATTGAAGAGATTGAGCTTGTAGTAGTGAATACACCCGATGATACCCACTACTCTTTTACTAAAAAGGCTATTCAGGCTGGGAAACACGTCGTTGTAGAAAAGCCATTTACAACCTCAACAGCTAAGGGGTATGAACTCATTGAGATGGCCAAGGAAAAAGGTGTCTCGCTAAGTGTTTTTCAAAACAGACGGTGGGACGCAGACTTTCTCACAGTAAAAAAGGTTTTAGAGAGTAAAATCCTAGGCAGATTAGTTGAGTTTGAGTCGACTTTTCCTCGTTATCGAAATTTCTTACGTCCAAACTCTTGGAAAGAGAGAGCAGGTGATGGAGCCGGTATTACTTACAACCTTGGTTCTCATCTCATTGACCAAGCCATCCAACTTTTTGGAAAACCCAAAGCCGTTTTTGCCAGATTAGAGGCTATGCGAACAGGTAGTGTAGTAGATGACTACATGCTAATTCATTTTATCCAACCCGAATTTGCTCCTAAAGTTAGCATAACTTTAAAAGCCTCCTATTTAATGAAAGAGCCAGAGCCAAGATTTATACTTCATGGTGTACAAGGTTCCTATATAAAGCATGGCTTTGATCCACAAGAGGCCCTACTTTCTCAAGGATGTAGCCCAAACAAACCAAACTGGGGAGAAGAAGATGAAGAAAACTGGGGCACTATCCACGCAAGTACAGTAAATGGAGAAGTACGCAAAAAAGTCCCATCTATTCCAGGAAATTACGGTGCCTTCTACTCCAACATCTACGAACATCTAAGAAAAAACGAACCTCTACTTACCGATGCTAAAACAGTGATGGATACGCTACACGTTATTGAAGCCGCATTTGAGAGCAATCGGTCAAAACAGGTCGTAAGTTTACAACAATGAACACCTCTGCAACATGAATAATAAAATAAGCATCTACCAAGTACTACCTAGGCTATTTGGCAACAATAATACAAGGAGAGTTCCAAACGGAACACTTCAACAAAACGGTTGTGGAAAATTTAAGGACTTTACTTACAAAACACTTCAAGAGATAAAAAACCTAGGTATTACTCATATATGGTATACAGGAGTTATTGAGCATGCAAGTCAAACAGACTACTCTTCTTATGGTATACAAGCAAGTCACCCTGCTATCGTGAAAGGTAAAGCAGGATCTCCATATGCAATAACCGACTATTACAGTGTTGCACCAGATTTAGCTACCGATGTATCGAAACGAATGCAAGAGTTTCAACAACTTATTCATCGAACACATAAGAGTGATTTAAAAGTGATTATTGACTTTATTCCTAATCATGTTGCACGCTCTTATCACTCAACCAATACACCCAGCACAAGTGTTCCCCTAGGAGACAAAGATAATGAGGAACTCTCTTTTAGTACAGAAAACAACTTTTATTACTTACCCAATACCATTTTAAGTTCCAATACTTTTGCTCCTCAGTATCACTCTTCTCCTTATATAGAACAGCCTGCCAAGGCAACAGGCAATGACCGATTCGATCCCTACCCCACACCAAATGATTGGTATGAAACAATTAAATTAAACTATGGAGTAGACTACCTTAATGGACAACAGCACTTTTCTCCAATTCCTGCCACATGGAACCAGATGAGAGATATTCTTCTTTTCTGGGCTGAGAAAGGAGTTGATGGTTTTCGGTGCGATATGGCTGAAATGGTCCCCGTTGAGTTTTGGAACTGGGTTATTCCACAAGTTAAAAAGAGGTATAAAGAGCTTATTTTCATAGCAGAAGTATACACCCCTTCTCTATATTCAACCTATCTTACACAAGGTAAATTTGACTACCTCTACGATAAAGTTGGACTTTACGATACCTTACGAGCCATTATTACCCATACCCAACCCGCCTCTGCAATCACCTCAAGCTGGCAAAGTCTAAATGGGTTGGAGAAAAAAATGCTTAACTTTATTGAAAATCACGACGAACAACGAGTGGCTTCAACCTATTTTGCAGGAGATCCTCAAAAAGCGGTTCCTGCTTTACTTATTGCTGCTTGTTTAAATACAAACCCAGTTATGATCTATTTTGGGCAAGAGCTAGGAGAAGAGGGTATGTGCCAAGAGGGTTTTAGCGGACTCGATGGGCGAACTTCCATCTTCGATTATTGGTCCGTGGATAAGCTTATTAGATGGAGAAATAGAAATAAGTTTGATGGAAAATTACTTACAGATGAGGAGAAAAGGATCAGAAAAACTTATCAAAAAATACTTAATATAGCTAGTAAAGAAAAAGCCATCAGTAAAGGACTTTTCTTTGATTTAATGTATGTAAATATGAATGGGTGGCGGTTTAATGCAGACAAACAATTCTCTTTCTTTAGAAAACATGAAGAAGATCTTTTGCTTATCTCAGTTAATTTTGATGCTCAGCCAGCCTCTGTCGCTATCAATCTTCCCTCACACGCTTTCGATTACTTGCAAATTCCTCAATATGAAACAATCAAAGCTATCGAATTGTTAACAAATAGAGAAGAATCAATCTCTTTACTCCCCTATCGAGCAACAGAGATTAAGATTCCAGCCTATGGAGGAACTATACATAAAATAAAAATTAACAATTTATAGCCCACACATTACATTTTTATAGTATTTTTTCATATATTTATAAATAAAACCTAAATACTATGAGCTCATACTACCTTATTAAAAATGGAAATAGATTTGGCCCCTATACTAAAGAGGAGATTCTAATAAAAGCAGATGAACATACTCTACTCTGGAGAGAAGGACTAAAAGAGTGGACCCCTTTAAGAGAGATTGAAGAGTTCAAAAAATTAATCGAACAAACTCCCCCTATTCCACCTGAGGCTGAAGCCGAGAAAAAACAAATAATGCCTAAGACTTGGTTGGTAGAGGCAATATTAGTAACCATCTTCTGCTGTCTGCCCTTCGGTATTGTAGCTATTATTAAAGCATCGCAAGTAGAAAGGTACTACATAAGCAATATGTATGAGGTCTCAAAAACCTACTCCGACAAGGCCCGCCGATGGGTTAAGGTAGGATTCTTCATGGGAATAACCTGGCTAGTAATCTATTGTTTAATCGTAGCTGTAGGCGTATCCTGTAAATATTTTTAATCTTTCATTTATGAATAGAGACGAAGTTCCTAAAACATGGCTAATTGAATCCATCTTAGTAACAATTTTTTGTTGTCTGCCTTTTGGTATTGTAGGAATAGTTCATGCAGCAAAGGTTAACTCCTTGTATCATGCCGGACAACTAGAAGAGGCAGAACTTGCTTCACAAAAAGCCAAGAAGTGGGTGAACATTGGATTTTTGATTGGGATTCTCCTCCTACTTGTTTATAGTATCATTCTCTGTTTAGAGCTCGACAATTTTTAAAACCAAAACTATGAATCACATTGCTCCAAGAACATGGCTCGCCGAGTCTATTTTAGTCACTATGTTTTGCTGCTTACCTTTTGGTATTGTAGGCATAGTTCATGCTTCCAAAGTAAATTCTCTCTTTGCTACAGGAAATCACGATGAAGCCGAAAAAGCCTCTGCAAAAGCAAGAAAGTGGACAACAATAGCATTTTTTACAGGCATAGCCTTCTATGCTATCTACTTCCTATCAATCCTATTCTTAGGACTATATCAGCTAAAGTATTAAACAAGAAGAATGAAGAAAACGGTAGTAATAGGCATTGCTCTACTCTTAGCCCTTTTCATTTACTATACCTATAATCCTAATAATTATGCCTATTTCCCAAAATGTCCTTTTTTACAAATAACAGGTTATCAATGTCCTGGTTGTGGTTCTCAACGAGCTATTCACCACCTTCTACATTTTAATTTGATAGGGGCTTGGCGAGAAAATCCTCTTCTTATTCTATCTATTCCTTATGTTTTTGGACTAGTTATCGCAGAAAGAAAACGAGAAAAAGACAACAGTAAACTCTACACCTACCTTCACCGCCCCATTTTTTTATGGAGCTACTTTATAGTTGTTGTAGCATGGTGGGTTGGTAGAAATCTACTGTAGTAAATTACTGCATCTGCCTTAAGACCACAGCCGATCGTGCTGGCAAATACAACCTAAGCCACTCTTTTCCCTCCTTTTTATACAGTTGATCAAATAAGGTAAAATGCTTCACACTGTCATCGGAGAAACCATTTCCCCCAAACTCTTTAGCATCTGTATTTAAGACAACTTCATACATTCCAGGCTTTACCAACATACCATAGTTGGTAAAAGATTGAACAGGGTTAAAATTGAAAACAAAAACATATTTATTTCTCTTATAGGCTAACACCTGATCGCCATCGTTGTGCCAAACCTCCTCTACAGGAAAATCCTGGAAATTGTCTACCGATTTAACTAAAGCTAACATCGCCTTATCGAAATCTCCTAAATAATGGTAATTTAAATCTTGATTGTCTACTAAGTTCCACTGACGTCTAGCATATTTATTAGACCAGTTATTTCCTTCACGCGGAAAATCTACCCATTCTGGATGTCCGAACTCATTCCCCATAAAGTTTAAGTAGCCCCCATTAATAGTTGTAATAGTGAGTAATCTAATCATTTTATGCACGGCCATTCCTCGATGAACACCTAGGGTTTCATCACCTTTTTTCATGTGCCAATACATGTCTGAATCTATCAACCTAAAGATTATGGTTTTATCTCCAACCAGTGCTTGATCGTGACTTTCAACATAAGAGATGGTCTTTTCATCTTGTCGCCTATTTGTTACCTCCCAGAACATACTCGAAGGTTTCCAATCTTCGTCTCTACGCTCTTTGATCGTTTTAATCCAGTAGTCTGGAATATTCATAGCCATTCGATAATCAAAACCAAAACCTCCATCGTAAATAGGCGCTGCTAAACCAGGCATTCCAGAGACCTCTTCTGCAATAGTTACCGAAGTGGGTTTTAGTTGGTGTATTAGCTTGTTTGCTAAGGTTAAGTAAACTATAGCATTCTTATCTTCGCCGCCACTATAATAATCTTCATAAGAGGTAAAAGCCCTCTCTAACCCATGGTCATAATAAAGCATAGAGGTGACACCATCAAATCTAAATCCATCAAAGTTAAACTCTTCCAACCAATATCTACAGTTTGACAAAAGAAAATGTAACACATCATTTTTCCCATAATCAAAACAAAGAGAATCCCATGCTGGATGCTCAC
This sequence comes from Bacteroides sp., assembly GCA_030151845.1. GTDB lineage: Bacteria > Bacteroidota > Bacteroidia > Bacteroidales > Bacteroidaceae > Bacteroides_E. The sequence continues at coordinate 7,086 of JASLCM010000241.1, read as the reverse complement.
GACGTGGACCAGGGTAAAAATATTGATTCGGATCTCCTGCAAAATTCCCTAATCCTTCTACCTCATTTTTTACAGCATGAGAATGGACAAGATCCATAATTACAGCTAGCCCCAACTCATGCGCCTTATCAATCAACTCTTTTAATTCATCGGGAGTTCCAAACCGATGGCAGGGTGCAAAAAAGCTAGAAACATGATATCCAAAACTCCCATAATAGGGATGTTCCTGTACAGCCATCATCTGGATTGCATTATATCCAGCTCTAGCTATCCTAGGAAGAACTTTCTCTTTAAACTCAAGATAACTACCTATAGCCTCCTTATCTTGCGCCATTCCTACGTGACACTCGTAAATCAACAAAGGTTCTGATTGAGGCTCAAATTTTTGAATCTTAAAAAGATAAGGACTCTCGGGTTCCCATACCTGAGCGGAGAAGATCGTTGTCTCTGGGTCCTGTACAACCCTGCGAGTCCATGCAGGTATACGTTCTCCTTCTCCACCTTCCCATTTTATATAGAGTTTATATAAATCTCCATGCTTCATTGTTTGAGAAGGCAAAGCTATTTCCCAATTTCCCGCCTCTAGGCGTCGTAGTCTGTAAGTTGCTAAACATTCCCAATTTGAGAAATCACCAATTAAATAGATCTCTTGTGCATTAGGTGCCCACTCCCGAAAGATCCACCCCTCTTCGGTTCGATGTAACCCATAGTAGTTATGTCCAGAAGCAAACTCTTTTAAAGTTTTTTTGGAAGAGCCTAATAACTCTTTCTCCTTTTCTAATACAGCATTGTGTCTATCCTGAATTGTTTCAGCAAAAGGACTTAACCAATTATCTCTATCTATTATTCCTAGTGTTTTCTTCATATGCATCATGAAATGTTTTTAACCCACTTTAATTTTAAAAACCATCTTTCTCAACCCCTCTCTAGATATAGCAGGAGCATGTCCATCGGTTGGCATAAATAAGACAAACATCCCAGGTTTTACGGTAAAGTAATTCAAAGGCGTATTTGCATAAAAAGTGATATCTCTATCAGCCTGATAAGGTTTCTCTATCTTATTACACGCTTCCCTTGGTAAATACCCCATACACTCTTCCGATGAGAGAGGCAGTTGAATATCTATATATTTATCATGACTTTCAAGTTTAGCTTGCTCTTTTGTTTTAGGTAGTGTCTGTTCTACACTTAAAAAAACAGTCGACGACAACTCATACCTTCCCTCCTTCATTGCAGCAAGATTTCTCTCTTTTATAAATTCCGCAATCAATTCTATCTCGGGAACTAGTTGTTTATAGCGTGCTAACCGTTCTAAATTATCTATTATCATTTTCTCTATTTTTTCTAATCTCCCACTCTTTTACTACCGAATTAATAAATGCAGCATAAGGTTGAAGTTCTTCAAACAAATGTGTACATAGAGTTAAAAGTTCTTCCGTATTCTCCAAGCTATCAGTAGAGAGATTATAGCTACAAGTAAATTCTTTACACCTTAAGTAATCAATATAAGGGTAATCTACAGAAAATCCTTTAGGAGCAGTTTTCAAAAAATCTGAACCTACTATTGGAAAATATCTTTTAAAACTAGGATTCTCTACAATAGCACGATATTCATCGATTCGCTCTACTATCTGTTCTCGAATCTCTTGCAAAAGTTCATAGGGAAGTGAGATACTTCCTCCCCCCACAAAAGATTGCTCTGCAGATAGGTGAAGATAAAATCCAAAATAGTTAGACTTTCGCCCATACGGATTCATGTATGCTCCCCAATGTGTTTTAAAAGGGGTTTTATCTTTTGAAAAACGGAGATTACGATAGATTCTGAATGTACTATCTTTTGGAGTAACCGATAAATAAGAGGAATCTATCAAGGAGATTCTATTTAACAAAAGCTGGATTAAAGACTCAAAATCAGTACGGGCTTCCTCGTACCAAATTCTGTTCTCATCTAGCCATTCGCGTCTATTATTTGCTGTCAGACTTCTAAGAAATCTGAGTATATTGACAACATCAATAACCATCTACAACTCCACTATTTATACAGACAAATGTACAATTTTTATTAGTTAATATCTAGTTTGGGTTAGTAAATAATTAGGCTACTCACTCTCTTCTCCCTCCTTTCTCTCTACAATAGATCATGCAAGAGAGCTATTCGTATCAAGTGTTCTACTTTGTATCGTTTTTATTCTTAATTTTGCACCATGAAAATTTTACTTACTACACTAAACGCAAAGTTCATACATACCTCTCTTGCTCTACGATGGCTTTATGTTGCCAATAAAGAGCGATACAATATCACCTTCAAGGAGTATATTATTAAAGAAAAGGTAGAGACGATAACTGAAGAAATCTTAGCATCGGGTTGCGACATTCTTTCCATAAGTGTTTATATTTGGAATGTTAAAAAGGTTGGTCAGTTGGTTGCGGCCTTAAAGAAAAGAAAACCGAACCTCATTATTTTAGTGGGCGGACCAGAGGTTATGTACGAACCCCAATATTTTCTAAAAGAATGGGAGATAGATTTTGTAGTAAGTGGTGAGGGAGAGTTTGTACTTGGAGAGCTTTTTCATGCATTAGAAAATAAATTACCAACAACCATACCAGGTGTATCTAGTCGGGCTTCAATTAGTGAAGTTGTTGTACAAGCTGATCTTGAACAATTGGCTAAGCTTCCCTCCCCTTATCAATTGGAGGAAGATATTCCTTTTCTACCACATCGTATGGTCTATTTTGAGAGTTCTCGAGGTTGCCCCTACCAATGTCAATATTGTCTCTCCTCCCTTGAAAAGGGAGTTCGCTACTTTCCCAAATCGTATATTGTAGAGAACCTAAAATACCTCATAGAGCATGGAGCTAAGCAAATTAAGTTTCTGGACCGTACTTTTAACTTAAATAAATCGCATACTAAAACTATATTTGATTTCTTATTGGCCAATCATAGAGCAAATTTAAGTTGTCAATTTGAAATTTATGCAGATTTATTGAAACCAGAAACAATTAGTTATTTAAACAACACGCTTCCTAAAAACTATTTTCGTTTTGAAGTTGGCATACAGTCGACCTATGAGCCCACAAACCTAGAGGTTAAAAGAAGGCAAGACTTCGATATTCTCTCGCAAAACATAACCCATTTAATGGAGGGTGGAAAAGTAGACTTGCATTTGGATCTAATTGCGGGCCTTCCCTTTGAAACTTTTGATCGGTTTATAAAATCTTTTAATGATGTTTTTGCACTTCGAGCTAAAGAGGTTCAATTAGGATTCCTTAAAATGTTGAGGGGTACTAACCTAAGAAAAAATGCCAAACGCTATGGCTATCATTTTGATCAAGAAGCTCCTTATGAGATACTCTATAACGATACTATTTCTCGAGATGAGTTGGATCGTATTCATGATGCTGAGCATGCCTTAGAGAAGTTTTGGAACAGTGGACGATTCTCTCAAACCATGAATACACTATTCGACTCCTATTACAAAGGGAAATACTTTGAACTTTTTGATGAGATTGGGCAATACTATAACCTACATCACTTACCTCATCATGCGTATCAACTAGAAGATCTATTCTCATACCTCCATGCCTTTCTCTTAGAACGAGGTATTGATCTCTTTCCCCTACTTAGGAATGATTATTACAATAATTTTACTCTACGACCCCATGGTTTTTGGAAAGAGAAAATTACAAAAAAAGAGAAAAAGAAGCTGTTTAGAACAGTAGCAGGAGATAAAAAGTTTCTAGCAAAACATAAGATAGAGAGAGAGGAAATTGTAAAAAGAGCAACTATTGACTTGATTAACGAAAAGGAGCTGCTTATCACGCTCTTTAGACCGAGAGTGAATAAGCGAACTCCTCATCAACAATATATTTATCAAAAAAAGTAATTTTACGGTTTATAGGGGTAGACTGGCTACAATGCGAATCGAGATTTCGATATCATCTTCAATAAAAGCATCTTTTAAATTTTTAAAAATATTCTTAGAGCCATAATTTACTCCCCATAGCGTACGGTCTATCGTAAACTTCTCTGTTGTAGCTACATAGAACCCAAGATCTTTAATTATATTTGCTTTAAAAGTGATGTTCTTCACTTGATCTTTTAAGCTCAGATTACCACTTATCTCGTAATTGTACGACTCATCTGCTATCTTCTTTGCTGATGTGATTGTAAACAACCCTTTAGGATAAGTTTCTACATCAAAAAAGTCTGCACTCTTTAAATGATTCAAGAGCTGGTTATGAAGCTCACCAGGTTCTAAATCTTCTACTTTAATGGAGGTCATATCCAACTCTACCTCTCCAGCCAAAAGTTCCTCTCCTTGAATAAAAAGCTGACCAGAAACTAGGCTCAAAGTACCGTGATGGCTACCTCCTGGCTTAAACCCTTTCCAATAAATAGCAGATTTAGCGGTATGAACAACCAGCTCATCCCCCTTCTCTACTGTCACCTCTTTTGCTTCAGAGACCACTGCCTCCTTACTACTCTTCTTTCCTCCACAGGAGAAGAGGAAAAAAACCGTTAACAACCCTCCGATAATTAAATGTATATTCTTCATCTTTTCTATAGTTTATAACCATAAAACAGAAATACCACTCTATTAGTTCAAAAAGGAGCTAAAGATAAAACGTATAAGACGTTATCTTTTCACCAGAAGCATAGGGTGATACACCTAAAAAGATAAGATCCTTTCCTCCCCTACCTACTTTAGTTTTAGACGCAGACTATTTATCACTACGCTAACGCTACTCATTGCCATGGCGGCACTTCCAATCATTGGGCTTAGAAGAAAGCCATTAACGGGATATAGTATACCAGCAGCTATAGGTATGGCTATTAGGTTGTAAACAAATGCCCAGAATAGATTTTGATGTATTGTTTTTACAGTAGCTTTAGAGAGTTGAATAGCTTCTGCTATTTTCCTTAAATCGGAAGAGATTATTGTCATCTTAGCCACATCCATAGCTATATCACTCCCACTTCCCATGGCTATACCAACGTCTGCTCTTGCTAAAGCTGCACTGTCATTTATTCCGTCTCCAACCATAGCTACAGTTTCACCCTCTACCTGAAGTTGGCGAACAAACATCTCTTTTTCAGCAGGCAAGACACCTGCTTTAAAATGCTCGATTCCTACCTCCTCTGCTATAGCCTTTGCTGTTAACTCTTCATCACCTGTAAGCATATATACTTTAATACCCTGCTTATGCAAACTATCAACAGCCTCTTTCGAACTTGATTTCACTTTATCAGAAACACTTAAAACTCCTAAGGCACTATCTTCTCTAGCAAACCAAATAACTGTATGTGCTCTATCGGCATACTCCAAGGCTCTCTCCTTCAAACTTGAAGAGAGGGGTATTTGGTTTTCTTCCAGTAGTTTCTGATTCCCTACAAAATACTTAACTCCTTCAACAACTCCTGAAATTCCTTTTCCTGTTAGACTCTCAAAGTTGGTAACTGCATAGCTTTCTCTTTTCTCATAGTGTTGCACGATAGCCTCAGCTAGAGGATGTTCAGAGAAAGACTCTAAAGCCAATAAAATTTGTCTATTTTTTTCTAGTTGCAAATTATCTAACCAATCCTCATGGATTACCTCTGGATGTCCTTCGGTTAATGTTCCTGTTTTATCAAGTACAATTGCAGATATTTTCTTAGCCAACTCTAAGCTTTGGGCGTCTTTAATTAAAATTCCATGACTCGCTCCTTTCCCTATACCAACCATTATAGCGGTTGGGGTTGCTAACCCTAAAGCACAAGGACAAGCAATAACAAGAACAGTTACCATCGCCAGTAGACCTCGGTTTAATGCGTACTCTCCTCCCAATATTATCCATAGAACAAAAGTCAACAAAGCAATACCTATCACAATAGGAACAAAAACTCCTGCTACCTGATCTACAATTTTTTGAACGGGCGCCTTACTCTCCTGTGCTTCTTGAACCAAACGAATGATATGAGACAATACTGTTTTTTCACCTACTTTATCGGCCCGATAGAGAAAACTTCCTTTTTGATTGATCGTTCCTGCATAAACTCTGCTCCCTTCTATTTTCTCAACAGGAGTTGCTTCTCCTGTTAACATACTCTCGTTAACATAAGAGTTACCCGAAAAGACTATTCCGTCTACGGCTATTCGCTCACCAGGTTTAACGATTATTTGATCCCCTGCAACAATAGCCTCTATCTGTTCCTCCACAAACTCCCCCGTTGGTGTTAGCTTAGTTACAATCTTGGGCTGTAGGCCCATTAAACCACGTATAGCTGCTGTAGTACCTCCCTTCGCTCGCTCTTCCAAATATCTACCCAGCAGAATAAAAGCAATAATAACTGCTACAGATTCAAAATAAACATGAGATTCTATGGCTTTGCTTTCCCAATAAGAAGGGAACAGGGTGTTGAACAAACTAAAAAGATAGGCGACCCCTGTACTTAAAGCTACAAGAGTATCCATATTGGCACTTCTGTGCTTCGCCTGACTCCAGGCATTAATAAAAAAGTCTTTACCTAAGCCCACTAAGATTACTGTTGTAATAGCCCACATGATTAAGTTAGCATAAGGCATATTCATGTAGAACATTCCAATTACAGCTACTGGTATCGCTAATAGAATAGCTAAGAAAGTCTTAGTTCTTAACTTTTGAAGTGCTAACTCTTGTTGCCCCATAATCTCCTCTTGAGAGATTTCATCAATAATCAACCCATATCCGGCTTCCTCTACCACCTTCTGCAATTGAACGGGGGTTATTTGCTGATCGTTGTAAACGAGGTTAACTCTGCCTGTTGCAAAATTTACTGCCACCTCTTGAACTCCTGTAACCTCTTTTAATTGTTTTTCAACGTATGAAGCACAAGCAGCACAAGACATATCCATTACAGGATAGCTTTTTCTGATACTCCCCATAGTCTACTCTTTTAATCCGTAACCACTAGCTTGTACTACCTTTTTGAGCTCCTCTACCGTAACACAGTCTTCATCATAAACTACCGTTGCGGTATGATCTGCAAGTTTTACATAAACATCTATTACCCCACCTGTCTCTTTTAGTGCACTTTCTACTCTGTTCACACAATGTTGGCAGGAAAGA
>JASLCM010000181.1 GCA_030151845.1 Bacteroides sp. | reverse complement strand
TGAACGATAAACCATCTCTAGCCTCACCATTTAGTCTTTTTTTAACAGACTCTTTCGCCATCATATAGTTTACTGTGATGTGTTTACCTACGTCTCGAACAAAATCTAGAAATGTAAAATCCTTCATCCAGTCGTAGTTGTTTACGAGCTCTGCACGGTTACTTGCTTCCGATTCAAAATCTAAAAACTTAGCAAGTTGGTTCTTAATACAAGCTTGGTTGTGTTTTAAAGTCTCATCATCAAGTAGGTTTCTCTCTAAGGACTTGCCCGAAGGGTCTCCGATCATTCCAGTTGCACCTCCAATTAATGCTAATGGTTTGTGTCCACATCGCTGAAGGTGACGCAACATCATAACCCCGCAAAGGTGACCTATATGAAGTGAGTCTGCTGTTGGGTCAATACCAACGTATGCAGTTACTTGCTCTTTGTTAAGTAGTTCCTCTGTTCCAGGCATGATGTCGTGCAACATACCTCGCCATTTTAATTCTTCTACAAAGTTCATTTTATATTGTTTTTATATCTTTATTTTATTGGTTTTTACAAAATTACGACTCTTTATTCTAACAACCAATTCTTAGTTAGCTAAAAAAGAGCTTGTGAATATTTTGTTTAACCTGGTTAATAAGTTGGCTGGTAGAGCATTTTAAAAGTTTAGCTGCCTCTTGGTATAAGATGTGTATGTCTTGTTGGTATTCATCTGTTTCAAAAAAGAGTTTATCGTGAGGAGTACTGAGTAGTGCTTGTTGATTGTGCTTAAAACCATAAGAGAGATTGATGTTGTGATTTAGATATTGCTGTGCTAACTCTTTACTCCCTCTAAAACCATGAATAATCCATGGAGTTTCACGGGGGACCTTTTTAATCGCTTCCATGATAAAGTCGGTACTTTTAACCATGTGTATAATTACAGGTTTGGAGGCAGAGTTAGCGATTTCAACCTGTTTATAAAATAAAGCTTGCTGTTCTTTTATATTTTTATTTCTGGCATCTATACCTATTTCCCCAATAGCTAAAACCTGCTTATGTTTAGAGAGTTTTTTTAGAAGTTCTAATGAATATTTCTCCTCACTATCCCATGGGTGGATACCTGCAGAATAAAAAACAGAAGAGACCATATTAGGCTCCTTTGTGGTTATCCTTAGGTTGTATATTTTTTCATCGTTGGGATAGTGTTGTTGATGTGTATGTATATCTAAGATGTTCATGGTACAGGATCATAACCAGACCCTCCCCAAGGATGGCAACGTAGAATACGTTTGATAGCCAAAAAAAGTCCTTTAAATGGGCCATGTTTCTTTATGGCGTCAATTGCGTATCTAGAGCAGGTAGGAGTATATCTGCAAGAAGGGGGCAACATGGGAGATATAGCTAGTCTGTAGAAATAGATAGGAAGCAATAATATGTATGAAAGAATCTTATTTATCATCTTTTTTTAAAGTTAAGGCTAAATCGAGTAATCCTTTCTTTAGCTGCTCTTCAACCTCTCTTGTAGGTAAAATGGATTTCCCTTGATAAATAAACGCTATGGATACTTTTTTGTTCTGTCTCTTTACCTCTTCTAGTAATTCCTCTTTATTTTTTCGGTAAGCTTCTCTTAGTTGTCTTTTAATTCTGTTGCGATCAACAGCAAGATTGAATCTTTTCTTAGAAACACTAATAAGTATGGCTACAGGTGCATCAATCTGCTCTGTAATTCGATATACAATCCGTATGGGGTGATGATAGAAAGAGTTTGATCCAGGAGAAAATAACTCTTCTATAATCTTATCTTTCTTAATTCGTTCTTCTTTGGTTAATTTATTGTTTCCCATAAAGCCAAGGTAAACAAAAAAGTAGTTGATTGTTATCTATTATGAATCAATCAACTACTTTTTATTTATTTAGTTGTACGAATTACTTGTTTACTTTTTTAAGGAAGTCTTCGAGTGCGGCTGTCATAGAAGGAGCCTTCACTGTTGGGGCCTCTAAATCTAATCTTAATCCAGCATCTTTAACTGCTTTTGCAGTCTTAGTTCCAAAGGTTCCGATACATATGTCTTTTTGATCAAAATCAGGAAAGTTTTTCTGTAAAGAGTCTACACCCGATGGACTGAAGAAAACAAGCATATCATAGTCGAACTTTTCATCTGGTTTAAAGTCATTACTCACGGTTCGATACATAATAGCTTCAGTATGTTCTATACCATATTCATCCAAAAGAGGACTTATGTCATTTTTGTGAACATCAGATCGTGGTATTAAGAATTTCTCTTTCTTATGTTTGAGGATCTGTGGCATTAAATCTGGGAATTTACCCGTTTCTCCAAAAAATATTTTTCGTTTTCGATACTGAACATACTTTTGGATGTATAATGCTACAATTTCAGTAACACAGAAATATTTCATTGTGTCTGGTACAGTAATTCTCATTTCTTTGCAAAGGTTAAAGAAATGATCAATAGCATGACGTGAAGTAAAGACAACTGCAGAGTAATCTAGAATAGATACTTTTTGTTGTCTAAACTCTTTTGCGCTTATCCCTTCTACTTTAATGAAAGGACGAAAATCTATTTTTACTCCATACTTTTCAGCGATGGCGTAATAGGGAGATTTCTCCGACGCTGGCTTAGGTTGTGAAACCAGTACTTTTTTGATTTTCAAGGTACTAATATTTAAATACGATCACTATATAAATGAAATCAAGCTTTTGTAAATTAGAAGCAAAGGAATGATTTCAAGGGCACAAAAGTACAAAAATAAACGCAAAAGACCATAAATATCTGTTGAAAAAAGAGTTAAGAGCCGATAGAGTTGTGTCATTTTTATTACTCCTAGCAAACAGAGTTGTATTATAATTAATTGGGTTAGCGTTAGATTTATAAAAAGAAGAAGAAAGAGAAGAGGTGAGGAAATAAGTGCTGTGATATAAAGCAAACTGGAGTAAAAACTCGCCCAAGAGCTTGATTCTTTCTTTGTCCAAAAAACCCACCCTAAAAATTTATAAAGCATAAATTTGAGTAAGAAGTAGAGCAGTGTGAGTAATGAAATAAATCCTATAATTTGGTAAGTAGTGTATTTTGTTAAAGAATCGTTGTTTAAACCGCTTATAAGTGCAAAACCGCTAACACCAATAAGAAGAGCGAGTATAGGAATGAATAGCTTTAATATCCCTGTTGGATAGATTGATATATTGGCTTGTGAAAGGCTTCTGCTAGAACTGCTCATTAATTTATTGGCTTTGTGCAAAAGCACTTTCCTGTTTCTAGTAAACAGGATTGTACTAACCATTAAAGCGAGTAGTAACAGTAAAACAACCGAGTTGTTTCTAGTTATAAGTGTAGGGATGGGGCTGTAATTAACCTCACTAATAATAGACAGATAGAGAATTGTTTGGCCTAAGCTGTTTGTCATAACTATTGGTTATATAGCAGCAAATTTAGTTAAGCTTACATCCCAAAGAGGAGTAGAGTGAATTTGCTCAAGAGCCTCTTCTGCACTATAGGCAACGCTCCAGAGTTTTCCATGTTGTTTTCTCATAAAATTCTCTTCTATAGCTTGATTGAGCATCTCTAAAAGAGGATCAAAAAAATTATTAATGTTGAGAATTACAATCGGGTTAAGGTATAGACCTAATTGTTTCCACGTGATAATCTCTAAAAGTTCCTCTAATGTTCCACAACCACCAGGTAAAGCGATGATGGCATCACTGAGTTCTGCCATTTTCTTTTTCCTACTATGCATGCTATCTACTTCGATGAGTTTAGACATCTGTTTATGGTGCCAATTGTGCTCAACCATAAAATGAGGTATAACACCAATAGCCTCTCCTCCATTCTCTAAAACAGCATCGGTAACAGCCTTCATGAGCCCAATACCTCCTGCCCCGTTAATAAGTTTTATCTTATTCTTTGCAAGCAAGTTACCTAATTGGTTTGCTGCATTAAAATAGGTACTATCTACTTTTGTACTCGATGCAGAGTAGACACAGATTGAATGTATTTGTTTCATACAGATTTATTTATCCGAAACAAAGGTAATGAAAGATATTCAATGTTTATTTATGATAAATTAAAAAGAGTGAAGCCATAAGGCCCCACTCTCAATAATAAATAGCTGTAAAGCTATGCTGATTATAAGTTGAATTCTTTCTTTATTTGCTCTATATAGTCTAGTTTTTCCCAGGTAAAAAGCTCAACATCCATTATAATACTAGATCTGTATTTAGATTCGAACTTTTTAGTAACTTTTTGTGGATTACGTCCCATATGTCCATATGCAGCAGTTTCACTATAGATTGGCTTTCTTAATTGAAGTCTATCTTCAATTGCTTTTGGTCTTAAGTCGAATATTTTTTCTATCTTTTTTGCAATCTCACCATCGCTAAGTGTAATATGGCTTCTGTTGAAGGTGTTTACATAAATGTTTATGGGTTCGGCTACTCCAATAGCATAGGATAGTTGTACGAGAATCTCATCGGCAACGCCAGCAGCTACTAAGTTCTTAGCTATATGTCTAGCTGCATATGCAGCACTTCTATCTACCTTGCTAGGATCCTTTCCTGAGAAAGCTCCTCCCCCATGAGCTCCCTTACCCCCATAAGTATCAACAATAATCTTTCTTCCAGTTAGTCCGGTGTCGCCATGAGGACCTCCAATAACAAACTTACCTGTAGGGTTTACGTGGTAAGTTATCTTATCTGTAAAAAGTTTAAGAATATTCTCTTCATGAATGTTCTTTATAACTCTTGGCATGAGTATGTTTATTACATCTTTTTTTATGATAGATAACATTGCTTCATCGGCTAAGAGTTGAGCCTCTTCAGAAGAGTCCTTTGGCTGTATGAAATCATCGTGTTGTGTAGAAACAACAATGGTGTCGATACGAACAGGCATGCCTGCATCATTATACTCGATAGTAACCTGGCTTTTTGAGTCTGGTCGTAAGTAGGTCATCTCCACTCCCTCCTTTCTGATTGCAGCAAGCTCTATAAGGATCTTGTTTGCTAAATCTAAAGACAAAGGCATGTAGTTTTCTGTCTCATTTGTTGCATATCCAAACATCATGCCTTGATCTCCAGCACCTTGTTCCATAGGATCTTTTCGCTCAACTCCTCGGTTGATATCAGCGCTTTGTTCATGGATTGCAGATAAAACACCACAGGAGTTTGCTTCGAACATATACTCACCTTTGGTATAGCCTATCTTACGAATAACCCCCCTAGCAATCTCTTGAAGATCTACATAAGCTTTGGATTTAACCTCACCAGCTAAAACTACTTGTCCTGTAGTTACTAATGTTTCGCAAGCTACTTTAGAATTAGGATCAAACGCTAATAGTTCATCTAATATAGCATCTGAAATTTGATCGGCCACCTTATCGGGGTGTCCTTCAGAAACAGATTCGGATGTAAATAAATATCCCATTTTTATTTTTTTTATGAATGATACATAAGTAGTGGTAAAATAGGGATTGAGTAGTGTATAATTGGAACAGAAGGAATGTTGTTTAGCATTTTTTTCTGTGGTTGCAAGCTACTCAAATCTTTCCACATAATTTTTAATTTATGCAAAGATAAGGAATAGCTATTAGAAAGGAGAATACTCTATCTCTTATTCTTATACTATAATGTTTTTTTTCTCTTGTTAAGGGTAGTTGATGCTGTGTGAAACCTACTAAGAAAGGATATGTTTTAAGGATAGATATAATTCGCTGATGCTTCGTTTTAATATTGGATGCCTAAAATTAGGCGCTATCTCTTCCAGAGGATGTAATACAAACTCCCTTGAGGCTATATGAGGGTGTGGAATAGTAAGCCTTGGGCTCTCTATCACCAAATCATCGTAAAATAAAATGTCAATATCAATGATTCGATCGGAGTAGGTAGTACCGCTACTTTTTATTTTTCGCCCTAACTTTTGTTCAATTCTTTGTGTTACAGTTAACAATTCGAGGGGTTTTAGTTCAGTATGGAACAGAGCTGCAGCATTTAAAAAAGAGTTCTCCGATTCAAAACCCCAAGGCTCTGATTGGTAAAGAGCAGATAGTAAGATGAGATCTCCTACCTGCTCTTGTAATAGTTCTATTGCCCTATTGATATTGTTGGACTTATTTCCAAGGTTTGTTCCTAGGCTTAAGTAAACGTTAGGCATTATTTATCTAAAATAAGCATAGCATCCCCAAATGTTCCAAATCTATATCCCTCTTTTATTGCGAGATCATAAGCATCCATTACTTGGTCGTAGCCGCCAAAAGCTGCAACTACCATTAATAAGGTTGATTTGGGCATATGGAAGTTAGAAACCATGCTGTTAGCAACCATGAAGTCGTATGGAGGAAATATAAACTTATTAGTCCACCCTTTAAATGGTGTAAGATACCCATCAGTACTAACCGAACTTTCAATGGTTCTCATGACAGTTGTACCTATTGCACAGATATTTTTACCTAAATCCTTTGCTTGATTAACAATATCTGCAGCCTCATCAATAATCTCAATCTGCTCAGAGTCGACTTTATGCTTTGTTAAGTCCTCAACATCAATTGCTCTGAAGTTCCCTAGTCCGGCATGTAATGTAACAAAAGCAGAGTCTACCCCTTTTATCTCCATTCTTTTTAAGAGTTCTCTACTAAAATGAAGATTTGCAGTAGGCGCTGTAACTGCTCCCTCCTTTTTCGCAAAGATTGATTGGAAACGTTCAGCATCTTCAGGTTCAACCTCTCTAGAGATAATTGTTCTAGGTAATGGAGTCTCACCTAAGGCAAATAGAGCCTCTTTAAACTCTTCGTGGCTACCATTGTATAAGAAACGAAGTGTTCTTCCTCTTGAGGTGGTATTATCAATAACCTCTGCAACCATCTCCTCGCCTTCTCCAAAGTAAAGCTTATTACCAATTCTAATCTTTCTGGCAGGGTCTACAAGGACATCCCAAAGACGTTGTTCTTCATTTAACTCTCTGAGTAAAAAGACTTCAATTCTTGCACCAGTCTTCTCCTTATTACCATATAATCTTGCAGGAAAAACCTTTGTGTCATTAAAGATGAAAACATCTTGGTCGTCGAAATAGTCTAAAATATCTTTAAACTGTTTATGCTCAATTTTACCAGACTGCTTATGTAAAACCATAAGACGAGAGTCATCCCTGTACTGAGTTGGATGTTGCGCAATACGTTCTTTTGGTAAATTAAATTTAAATTGGGATAATTTCATACTATATCTTCTTTCGTTAATTATTATCTGTTAATTCAATACTATCTAGCCACTCTACAAAAGCTTCTGGAGTTAAACACTCTTCAAGCTTAATCGCTCCAATCCTTGTTCTTGTTAGTTCAGTAAGATGCCCTCCACTATGTAAAGCTTCGCCAATATCTCTAGCTAAAGCTCGAATGTAAGTCCCTTTACTACAAACAACTCGTATGGTAATATAGGGTAAGCTATAGTCAAGAAGCTCTATTTCATCAATTACTAAAATTTTGGGCTTAAGGACAACCTCTTCTCCCTTTCTAGCTAAATCATACGCTCTTTTGCCACCAACCTTACATGCTGAGAAAGCTGGAGGTGTTTGCTCTATTCTACCAATAAAAGATTTAAGAGTTTCGTTAACCAACTCTTTTGTGATGTGCTCATAGGGGTAGTGCGCATCTATCTCTTTCTCCAAATCGAAAGAGGGAGTAGTTGCTCCTAGCTGTATAGTAGCCTCATACTCTTTGGTCTGATATTGAAACTCCTCTATCCTCTTTGTGGCTTTTCCTGTGCATATAATCATTACTCCAGTAGCTAAAGGATCTAGTGTACCAGCATGGCCTACTTTTATTTTTTTAACATTAAGCTTCCTGGCCAGCTGATTTCTTACTTTTGCTACTAAATTAAAAGAGGTCCAGCGATAAGGCTTATTAAGATATAAAACTTCTCCAGATTTAAAATCAATCATACTAATTGTAAGTCAAAACCTAAAAACATCATTATTAAAATAGCCCCACCAACAATAATTCGATAGTAGCCAAAAGCTTTGAAGCCGTGCTTTGTTACGTAGCTAATAAAAAACTTTATAGCTAACATGGCTACTAGAAAGGCAACAATATTACCTATTAGTAGTGAGGGTAAATTGGCCATTAAGACCTCCTTCTCTGAGTTAAGAAACAGCTTTAATACCTTATATGCAGTTGCTGCAAACATTGTAGGTACAGCAAGGAAAAAAGAGAATTCAGCTGCATTTTTTCGATTTAATCGCTGTGACATACCTCCTACAATAGTAGCCATTGATCTAGAAACCCCAGGAATCATAGCAATACATTGATATAAGCCAATATTTAATGCTTTTTTTTCGGTTACCTCTTGATTTTCGTCTGTTTTTTGAAAAAGCTTATCGGTAAAAAGCATAAAGATACCTCCTAGTACCAACATGATGGCTACTACAGCAACATTCTCCAACAAGTCATCAATAAAATCGTTTAGTAGAAGTCCAAAAACTGCTGCAGGGATAAAAGCTACGAGCAACTTCCAATAGAAATCATACTTATATAAAAATCTTTTTAAGTAGATCTGTAATTTTTCTCTCCCTTTTTTACCAGCAACTGCATTAGTATCAACAATTTTACAGGGATTTAGTTTAAAAAACCTTTGCCAATAGAGGACTACTACAGATAAAATTGCACCAAACTGTATGATAACAGTAAAAGCTTTTACATAGGGTGTACTTTCTACTCCTAGTAGGTTTTGAGAAATAATCATATGTCCTGTTGAGGAT
>JASLCM010000167.1 GCA_030151845.1 Bacteroides sp. | reverse complement strand
GCGACCACCGCCGGCTCGTGCGCGCCGAAATGAAGCGTTCTGTTTTAGGCTTATAGCGAGATTTTAACTCTTCTTTTAGCTCAATAGCTTTTGCCTCTAACAATTTTTTTATTACAGGCATGAGATTTACCCCCTCTAACCTACGAGTTAGCTTACTAATGGCTATCTCCTCTTCCTCTTCTAATATATTTAGAATCTGGTTTTCCTTATCGCTCAATCTATGGTCTGATTTAAAATCTAGATTTAACTGAATTACCGTTTCACTTTCCAGTTTTAATCCAGCGGGAAGGGCTGCTTTATATACATCTCCTAATGTACAGAGGTAATAGTCTGAAATCCATTTCCAAAGCTTGAATTGATAAGGCAATAGAACGGGAGAGTCATCCAATACTAAAGCGATTGATTTTACCTCAAAGTCTACAGGAGCTACTGTGTGGATTTTCCATACAATAGCAGTGTAGAATTTAGACCGTCCAAAAGGTACTATAACTCGACTTCCTACTCCCACCCTATTCTCTTGCTGCTGAGGAATGAGATAGGTGAATGTAGCATCTATTGGTAAGGGCAAAATTACATCTGCGTATTTACTTGTCATAACTCTACAAATTTATAAAATGATTTGTTCTCACCTAGTCATAGTAAGAGGTTTCCTTCTGATCTAAGTAACTTTTCACCACTCTTCTCCAAGCTATTCAGTGAAAAGAGTGAAACATTTTGTAAACTCTCTTGTTCTTTAACTAGTAACCCTATCAATATAAAAGAAACCAACAATAAATATAGAAAGTAAGATTTTACTTTATAGAAGTATATCACTACTTTTGTCTAACGGTTTTTCTATTCTGTTATATTATGGCACAACGTACGAGTCAGATTCAAACACAGACACAAAAGCAAATTCAAACACTCTCACCACAACAAATTCTAGTGGTAAAGTTGTTAGAGCTTCCTACTCTCGAATTTGAAGATCGAATTCATGCTGAGCTTTTAGAAAATCCTGCCCTGGAAAGAAACGATGAGCAAAGCATTGAGGAGCATACAAGCCAAGAGGAAGAGGCTGAATACGATGTTCTGGATGATTATTTAACAGAAGATGATGTTCCAGACTACAAACTAAGGGATAATAACTATTCACCTAGCGACCGAGCCGAAGATATTCCTTTTGCAGATACAACTTCATTCTTTGATCTACTACAGAATCAGTTAAGAGAGCAAAACCTAACCACTCATGAAAGAGAGATAGCCGCCTATCTTATTGGTTCACTGGATGATGATGGAATCTTAAGAAAGTCATTAGATTCAATATACGATGAACTAGCGATTTATGCTGGTATTGAAACAAACCTAGAGGAGCTAGAGCATCTCTTACAAGTTATCCAACGCTTTGATCCTCCTGGAATAGGTGCTAGAGATTTACAGGAGTGTCTTCTGCTTCAAATTCGGAGAAAAAACAGTAAGCATTACCAATTAGAAAAGCGTATTCTTGAAAATCACTATGAGGAGTTTACTAAAAAGCATTGGGATAAGATAGCTCAAAAGCTAAATGTAGATCAGCAAACCCTTACCCTTGCTATTGATGAAATTACAAAGTTAAATCCGCGGCCTGGAGCTTCCTTGGGTGAAACTATAGGAAAGAACATGCAACAGATTATTCCTGATTTCTTAGTGGAAACCTTCGATAATACCATTACACTTACATTAAATAGCAAAAACGTACCCGATTTAAAAATAAGCAACTCTTTTTCCACACTTATTCAAGAGCATGCCAAAAATAGAGAGAACCAATCGGACTCATCAAAAGAGGCTCTTATTTTTGTTAAACAAAAAATAGACTCTGCACAAAACTTTATTAATGCAATTAGACAAAGGCAACAAACGCTACTCTCTACGATGCAGGCAATTATTGATATACAACATGAGTTCTTCTTAACGGGCGATGAGAGTAAGCTTCGTCCTATGATTCTTAAAGATGTAGCAGAAAAGACAGATTTAGATATCTCCACCATTTCTCGTGTGAGCAATAGTAAGTACGTCCAAACAAATTTTGGAGTTTTCTCTCTAAAGTTCTTTTTTAACGATAGCTTTACAACAGAAGATGGCGAGGAAATGTCTATACGAGAGGTAAAGCTTGCGCTTTTAGACATTCTTGATAAGGAGGACAAAAGCTCTCCATACACAGATGAGCAGCTATCTAAACTCCTTGATAAAAAAGGATATCCTATTGCTAGAAGAACAGTAGCAAAGTATAGACAGCAGTTAAAAATACCAGTAGCAAGACTACGAAGATAGATAAAAATGAACAAAACAATAGAGTCAATTTCAACCTCCGAAAAAGTATTAAGAAGAGTAGCTGCTATAGTCTCTTGGATCTTTTCTCCATTTTGGATTCCAACCTTTGCTTTTATTCTACTTTTTACAGTTTCTTATTTAAAAAACATGCCTACACAGTATAAACTACTTGTTACTGCTATTGTAGCTTGTTTTACTATTATCATGCCTGGCCTAGGGATTGGTATTTTTCGCTTTATCAATAACCTTACAAAGTACACAGAGAAAAAACATCGTCATTTCCCTGCTTTACTTACCCTTGCTTCTTATGTTTTCTGTATGATTACGATGCTAAAGCTCAATATTCCTTGGTATATGACTGGAGTGGTCCTTGCTTCGCTAACCATCTTACTAAGCTTCTACATTACTAATTTCTTTTGGAAGATAAGCGAACACACTGCTGGCTTAGGGGGAGTTATAGGTGGAGTTCTCTCTTTTAGTTCTCTCTTTGGCTATAACCCTATTGTATGGCTAAGTGGAGGAATCCTTATTGTTGGTTTATTGGGTTCTGCTAGAATTATTCTTAACAAACATACCCTAGGTGAAGTGTTTGGTGGTTTCTTTATAGGATTAGCTTGCACTATGATTGTATTGAATCCTATGATCATGAATTTTATCTATAGATTTTTATTATATTAGTTCTATTAATCTTTAAAAACATTATTATGAATTTTCCAGAAGAATTAAAGTACAGTAAGGAGCATGAATGGGTTCGCATGGAGGGAGATATCGCAATCATTGGTATTACCGATTATGCACAAGACCAATTGGGTGATATTGTTTTCGTTGATATTCCTACAGAGGGAGAAGAGCTTGAAGCCGATGAGGTTTTTGGTTCTATAGAGGTAGTAAAAACTGTATCTGACCTCTTTATGCCTATTGCTGGAGAAGTTTTGGAACAGAACGAAGAACTTGAGGATAATCCTGAACTAGTAAACGAGGATCCTTACGGTAAGGGTTGGCTAATTAAAGTTAAGCCAGCCAGTGATGCAGACTTCGACTCACTCTTGAGTGCTGCTGCCTATCAAGAAATCATTAATGAATAAGTAATAAAGTCTCTTCCTAGGAAGAGACTTGTCTTTTATATTTTGTAGCTACTACGATTAACTATTTATTAAAAATAAAAATTATGAAACCTATAGTTAGCATTATTATGGGGAGTACATCTGATCTCCCTATTATGGAAAAAGCGGCTAAAGAGCTGGATAGTTTAGAAATACCTTTTGAAATGAATGCTTTATCGGCACACCGAACTCCTGAAGCTGTTGAGGAGTTTTCCAAACATGCTAAAGATAGAGGTGTTAAAGTAATAATCGCTGCAGCAGGTATGGCTGCTCATCTACCAGGTGTTATTGCAGCATCAACCACACTACCTGTTATAGGGGTTCCTATTAAATCTTCACTAGACGGAATGGATGCCTTGCTGGCCATTGTACAGATGCCTCCAGGTATCCCAGTAGCCACAGTAGGCATCAATGGAGCGAAAAATGCAGCTATTCTAGCTGCTCAAATGCTAGCTGTTGGAGATGAAGAAATTGCAAAGAAACTAACTCTTCACAAAGAGGAATTAAAAGAAAAAATAGTTAAAGCGAATGAAGAGCTAAAAAGAGTCTCTTTCAAATTTAAATGCAACTAATGGATCTATTTAACTACTCTAGACGAGAAAGTAAGGAGGTATTCATTGGAGGTACTCCTTTGGGTGGAAAGTACCCTATACGCGTTCAGTCAATGACAAACACCTCAACGAACGACATTGAAGGTTCTATCGCTCAAGCCAAACGAATTGTAGATGCTGGAGGAGAGTATGTACGATTAACTACCCAAGGGATAAGAGAGGCCAATAACCTGTTACCCATTAACATGGGATTGAGAAAAGAGAATTATATGGTTCCTCTTGTTGCCGACATACACTTTAATCCTAAAGTGGCTGAAGTAGCCGCTCAATTTGCTGAAAAAATACGCATAAACCCTGGTAACTATGTAGACCCTGCTAGAACCTTTAAAAGTTTAAGCTATACTGACGAAGAGTACCAGGAGGAAATCAAAAGAATTGAAGAGAAATTTATTCCTCTACTCCATCTGCTAAAAGAGCACCATACCGCCTTGCGTATAGGTGTAAATCACGGCTCCTTATCCGACCGAATTATGTCTAGATATGGAGACACCCCTGAAGGCATTGTAGAGTCCTGCATGGAGTTCTTACGTATCTGTGTAGCAGAAAACTTCACACAGGTAGTTATCTCTATAAAAGCCTCTAACACGGTTGTTATGGTGCGATCTGTTAGATTACTTATTCACCAAATGGAAAAAGAGGGAATGGATTTCCCTATTCATTTAGGAGTAACTGAAGCTGGAGATGGAGAAGATGGACGAATAAAGTCTGCTCTAGGCATTGGAGCTCTGCTTACTGATGGTATAGGTGATACTATAAGAGTTTCTCTAAGTGAAGCTCCTGAAGCTGAAATTCCTGTTGCTAAGAGAATTGTAAATTATGTAACACAAAGAGTTGATCATCCCTACATTCCTGGAATACAAGCGTCTTCATTTAATTATCTCTCTCCTGAGAGAAGAAAGACTGTTCCTGTTCGAAACATTGGAGGTGATAATCTTCCTGTCGTTCTAGCTGATAGAATGGATCAACAATTTGATGTTTCACAACAGTTTTGCCCTGACTATATCTATTCTGGTAGAGAAATTCCCGAGAAGATTGAAGAGGGGGCCGAATATATCATTGATGGTGATTGTTGGAAAGGAGAACCTCATACATGGCCTGCTTTTAGTTTCCAGCAACTTGAATTGTTGGAACAGTGCTCTTCCGATTTGAAGTTTTTATTTATCCCCTATCTTGCATTAACGGATGAGGTAGTAGCATTTCTTAAGAAACACAAAGAGGTTGTTCTTATTTCTCAAAGTAATCACCCTAATCGTGTTGGAGAACACCGCGCCTTGGTTCATCAACTTCTGCGTGAAGAGGTGAAAAACCCTGTTCTGTTTTTCCAACACTATTATTGTGATCGTGCTGAGGATCTTCAAATCAGAGCTGCTATTGATATGGGTAGCCTTATTTTTGACGGGTTTTGTGATGGCATTTATCTCCATAATCAAGGGCAGTTAACGCACGCTGTCATTGATGGAACGGCTTTTGGCATTTTACAGGCAGGTAGAATACGTACAAGTAAGACAGAGTACATCTCCTGTCCTGGCTGTGGGAGAACCCTGTTTAACCTAGAGAAGACCATTGCCAAGGTAAAGAAAGCGACAAATCATCTTACCGGTCTTAAAATTGGGATTATGGGATGTATTGTCAATGGGCCTGGTGAGATGGCCGATGCAGATTATGGTTATGTAGGGGCAGGTAGAGGAAAAATCTCTTTATACAAAAAGAAAGAGTGTGTAGAGAAAAACATT
>JASLCM010000146.1 GCA_030151845.1 Bacteroides sp. | reverse complement strand
GAGTTTAGCTGGGCGGAAGAGTAGGTATGTTTCTTTTTTTATAATTCTCTTATGAAAAACAAGACTTCTTCATTGAACGACTTTTTAGAGATTGTGTACACTACAAAAGTGGTGGGTACGAGCGACATTCGTTTTTGCTCTTTTGCGAGGGCTGCTCATTTTAGTGAGGAGATAATGGGTCGAAATGTGCTTTGCTTCTTGCTGAAAGGGGAGTGTGTGGCGAGTTGTAATTTCTTTTTGGGCAAAGAGATGGGTGAGGGGGTTATTTTCTTCTTTCCAAAATCGGCGAAGGTTGAGCTCTCTTTGCGGGAGGGGGCTGAACTGATTTTTATGATTTTTGATACGCCTTTTGAGAATAGGGATAAGCTTGCCTTCCAACTTTTGGCGAAACAGAAGACAAAGGAGATGAGTTACTCTTTTGCGTGTTTGTCCATAAAGGAGCCTTTGGCCTTGTATTTGGGTTTGGTTAAGCTCTGTTTGCAAGAGAAAAGGGTAGATAATGCCTATTTTTGCAGGTTGGTGGAGCGGGATCTCTTTTTCTACTTACGGACCTTTTATTCGGACCAGGATCTTCTTTTGCTCTTTTTCCCTATATTGAGTTTGGAGATAGGGTTTAGGGATTTTATTCTTCAAAATTACAACAAGGTGAAACGAATTTCTGAACTGGTTGAGCTCTCTCTATTGAGTAGGACCGATTTCTATGTGCGGTTTAAGGAGAATTTTGGAATGGGGGCTAAGCAGTGGATGATCTTGCAAATGAATGAGAGGATTAAGGCTAAGGCGATAGAGCCCGATGTTACTGTTGCCGATTTGATGGATATTGCGGGCGTAGAATCTGAAAGCTACTTTAACCGATACATGAAACGTCATTTTGGACTTACGCCAAAGCGTTTCATTTTGGAGATGAAAAAGAGGTTTGTTGATATCAACTTAAAGAATGTAGACAAAAAGTAAGTGATGCTGGAGAAACACTAGGCTTTGTAGGGAGAGTTGGCTAAACAAAGGTTAGTATTTAAGGAGCGCTCTCTACTTTTTGGCCGACTTTTCCTATCGATTTCCTCTTTTTTAATGGACTTTCGGTAGGGTTACGGGCTAATAAGGGCAATATCAGACGAAAGTGTAATGCTTTTGGACAAATAGTCAATACATTGCCCTTTATATTGCCGTTCTTTGAAATAGAATGTTACAGAAGTTTTGGCGCAGATTTTCTCAATCGTTGCTTATCTGTAGCTTTCTTTATTTTGATTTCAAGAAATTGTAAAAGGGGAATGTGTTTGTCCCTTTTACTTTTCGAGGAGGGCATAGAGATGCTCTCCTTTTTTTGGCTCTATTTTTTTCTTCTTTTTAAACAAAAGGAGATTACTTTTGGATAAATGGTAAAAAACTTCTCTGCGATTCTTTTTAAGTTTGACGTACATTCTCTCTCAGGATGATGTTCCTACTTTCTCATAGGTGTATGGGTGTGAAGTCTAAGTTTGCTGACGTGCATTTGCTTTAGGTAGGAATCGATTTAACAATTCAAAGTGGAAGGGGTTTAGGCCCCTTCCTTTTGATGGAGAGAGGTGTGTGATAACCTGGTGTTTTATTTTCTTAAATCGTTTTTATTTACATAAAGAGGTTATTCCTAAGGGTGGCCTCTTTTTTTTGTTTGTGTTAAAAATAATATTATTTCCTGGTTTTTATGCGTTTGTTTACGGGGTTTGTCTTAAATTCTAGCTTTAAATCTGAACTGGATAACGATGAAAAAGAAGAAACCCATTAATGAGTTGTTGTATATACCCGAAATTACCTCTTGTAAAGGGACTCCTGTTTTGGTGGATTTTGGTTTTACTTACTTGGAAAGAGAGGAGGGGGTAGAGGAGTATGAGGAGCTCTCTACGGTAAAGAATTTTTTACTTTTCTTGATGGAGGGGCGTTTCTTTATGAGTTGCAACCACTATCTCGACAGGGAGTTTGGTGCGGGCGACCTGATTTTGATTCCTAAATCTTCAATGGTGAAGATTAGGAGGGAGGGGCGTTCGAGGGTGGTCTGTTTGGCTTTTGATGTTCCACATAGCTGTTGCGACAAGGAGGCTTTTCAACTCTTGGCTCATTTGAGCGAGCGGGAGGAGCATGGTTTTGAGGGGGTTAAAATTAGGCATCCGCTGAATCATTTCTTGGAGCTACTTATTGCTTGCTTAACCAATCGGGTGAATTGTACTCATTTTCATGAGGTGATGGAGCGTGAGCTCTTCATGGTTTTGAGGGGATTCTACTCCAAGGCGGAGCTGGTGCGTTTGTTCTACCCGCTGCTGGGTAAGGAGGTTAATTTTAAGGATTTTGTACTGGAGAACTATGTGAAGGTGAACAGTGTGGAAGAGTTGATTAATCTCTCTACGATGGGAAGAAGTAGTTTCTACGCGAAGTTTAAGGAGGTCTTTGGCGAGTCTGCTAAGAAATGGATGATTAGGCAGATGAACCGTAGGATTGTGGCCAAGGCTTCGGAGTTGGGGGCTACGGTGATCGACTTAATGGATGTATCGGGAATTGACTCTCAAAGTTACTTGAATCGTTACATTAAGCGCAATTTTGGTTGTACGCCGAAGCAGTTAATTGATCGAAATCAGGGAAAAAAATGGAGGGATTAGCGAAAAGGTTACTCTTTTTGGATAATTGGATAAAAAGATTGTAGCTGTTTTGTTTTATCTTGCTTTTAAAATCCTTTAATACTTGCACGTAGTGTTGTGCGTTTAGAGTGCTCAAAAAAATGCTTGTGGCCAAACACCCTTAATCCTACTTTTAGGGGGTTAATTTGCAAACAGGGGTGTTTGATGGTTCACTTTATTAAGGTGCGAAAAGGGGGCTTACCGTTCTGGTGGTCCCCTTCGCTTTTTAAACAGGTGGAAACTTTTTTAACCTCTTAGGATAAAAGGGATTGTTTTTTGGATTTTTAGTCAAAAGAAATTGGGATACTTTCTCTATTTTTGATAAGAACATTCACTCTTTGGGATGCTTCTTATTTTAGTACCATTGGTGCAAGAATATTGAAAAGTTAAAAAACCATTGATCTGCTATGGGACTTGACTGTTCGTATGGCCTGTTTGGTTTTTAAAGCGTAGAGGGCCACTTCTACGCTTTTTTATTGGGTTAAAGGTTGGCCTTGTGAGGGATTAAAAAAAAGAGTTGTGGGGTGTGGAGATTTGGTCAACATTTTTGGAAGTTTGAGCAATAAACTTTATTTGTTTTTCCCTATTATCGTTTTGAAAACCTATACAACCAATCTAGTTCCTATGCAACTCTATTGTAGGCTGATGATTAAGTGTAGTTTTTGATTACTAGCGAGGAGGTAGGTTTTCTGCCTTCTCGTTTTGTTAGACGAGTAGTTTGTGCAGGTATTTGTTGCTTTTAGTTCTTCATCTTTTTGGATATTAGGGAAAAAGATTCTTAGGAGATTTCCCTATTTTAGGGGTAGTTAATTATTCATTCTGTTTTATCTGGTATGATATAGAAAAGGAACCGATTGCAATTCACCTCATTTTATAAAATAGAGAAAGACAAAGTTCAACTATAACTAACTTAAAACTTAACAAACATAGTCCGGGTGAATTGCAATCGTTCTGATTAGAAGCGGAAGCATATCAAATTCATAATTTACTAAAAGGGGTGTGAGCTATATTGCTCTACCTAATTTGCTTATTTCTATCAATTAATACATTTGTCTTCATTCATATGTATTGATAACAAAAGTGTAGGAGATTAGGACTCCTACACTTTTCAAGAAACTAACTCTTTTGAGAGCGAATAATAAAACAGGAACCTTCTTAAATTCATTTTTTTCTAAAAAAAGAAAGAACCTTATGTTGAGTGATAAGGTTCTTTCTTCGTTTTATGCTGTTTGTTGTTGCGGTAGGGGTTGCCTCTTTAGAAGCGACAACGCATGCTTAGGCCCACTTGTACGGGGCGTCCTTTTTGCATGAACCCTTTGTGACTGCCTGTTCCACTCGATTCGAAGTAGAAGCTGGCGTAGTCTTTATTGAGGGCGTTGCGTGTCCAGAGGTCTACTTCGGCTCTGCCTTTAATGAAGCTTACTCTTCCGTTGAGGAGTGCGTAGAACGACTGACTTACATCATTGGCTTCGGTCCAGTAGATTCGTCCGGCTCCGGTATAGTCTGCACAGAGGAGGATGTTATCGATCCAGGCATTGGTAGCCATTGGGATGTTGTATTGTGCACCTATATTAAAGGTGTGTGTGGGTACGAAGGGTACGCGTTTGCCTTGGTAATCGATCGTTACTAGTTCTTTGCCTTGGCGCTCCTTGGTGAGGTACTCTCTAAAGGTAGCGTGGGTATAGCCCCAAGAGACATTGGCACTTAGTTTATCGGTAAGTTGGGTGCGTAGGGCCGCTTCAAATCCATAGCTTCTGCTTTTTCCTGCGTTTACGGTAATTCTGCCCAGCCCCTTCTCTTCAAAGGTTGAGATTTGTTGGTCTTTGGTATCCATGAGGTAGGCAGCAAGGTCGAGCCAGAGTCGGCCTTCCCAAAGGGTGAGGTGGCTACCTATTTCGTAGTTCCAAGAGAACTCGGGGTTATAGCTAATGATATCGGCTATGTTATCTTCTTGAGGAGTTTCGGGCTTCTCGGCAGGTTGTCCTCCAGGATGTCCTGCTTTGGTGCCTGCTGCAGGTGGCATTCCTCCGGGGTGTCCTCCGGTATTGCCTGGTTTTCCTCCGGGTGCTCCTCCAGAGCCTCCTGGTCGGTCTTGTAGTTTCTCTTCGATGATGCCCGAGAACATCTGAATGTTGTATCCTCCGCTACGGAAACCGCGGCTTACGCTGGCGTATACGTTGTTTCGCTGACCAAAATCGTACTTGAGGGCAAATTTGGGCATGAATTCGAGGAAATCGACCTTCTCTACTCCCTCTACTACGGGGGCTGAGGTTACGGGTTCCATGAAGGGTTTATCCATCATATAGGCTTGCATGGTCATGGAGGTACGGGTATCGTGGGTTACCTTCATCTTCTCGTAGTCCATGCGGATGCCAGCAGTCAGACTTAGTCCGTCGACAAAGAGGTCGTTCAGGGTGGATTGATGGAAGAGGGCCAATCCGGTGGTGGGTTGTTGGTATTTTCCATCGACAGGCATGGTATCGTTGAGGATATCGATGCGCATGGGTGACCCCTCCATGGCCTGATTGATGAAGCCTTCGATCATATCGAGTCCCCCTTTTTTGAAGACGACAGGGGCGGTGGTGTTTAACCATTGGTGAAAGGCGAAGGCTCCGGTGGTCCACTCCCAACGGCGGTTGGGTTTAGACTTGAAGACGATCTCTTCGGAGAGGGTATTGGATTTTTGTTTGTGCTCGAGGGTGAAGATGGGAGCAGCGGTAAAGTCTTGGTCCAGCATCATTCGGTCCAGCATGTTCTGGTACCCTGTTACGGCACTTAGGATGAAATTCTCTCCTTGGTACTCGATGTTTAGTCCGGTGTTAAAGAGGCTACGGCGGTAGCTGGCATCGTCGTTATAGGCGGGTTGCATATAGATGTTGTTCTGCTTATCGTACTCGCCATAGGCATAGCCGCCTTGGTCGCTGTAGGAGTAGTTCAAGCTGAGGTCGAACTTTAACTTATCGGTAGGCAGGTAGATGAAGCGTGCTTGTCCGCCACCTCCATCGAGCTTATCCATGCGTTTGTCGTTTTGCGCGGCATTCTTAAAGAAGCCCCCTTCGTGCTCGTAAAAGAGTCCGGTGGAGAAGGCAAATTGATTGGATACGCGGTGGTAATGTTTTACTGAGGCGTTGTAGTTGTTATAGGTTGCCCCTTCGATCTGAAAATCGGTTCCTTGGTAGTTGAAAGGCGATTTGGTGTGCACTTTGATGAGTCCGCCCATGGTATTTCGTCCGTAGAGGGTGTTTTGGGGTCCGCGTAGCACATCGATCCGCTCTATATCGAAGAAGTTAAAATCGAAAGCCGACTTATCGACATAGGGGATATTGTCTACATAGAGTCCGACGGAGGGGGTGTTGATGCGTGAGCCGATGCCTCGAATGTAGATGGCGGTGGTGAGTCTGGAGCCATAATCGGGGATATAGATGTTGGGCACCAACCCGGAGATTCGCTTCACGGAGTTGATTCGGTTTTGATGAATGTCTTGTTGGGAGAGCAGACTCACCGAAAGGGGGAGCTCTCTTAGTTTTTTGTTCTCCTTGGGAGTTGCGATGACTACTACCTCTTCGATATCTACGAGTCGGAGGGAGTCTGTTGTTACTTCATCGGCATAAAAAGGGGTGCACGCTAGGAGTAGCGATGCGAGTAAACTGATTTTTTTCTTCATGGTTCTCTTACGCTTTTTGACGAGAGGCTTCATGGTCTCTCTTCTCTCTTGCAAAATAAGTTAAAATAAGTGGATTATACCATCCTCATTTATGATGATTTTTGGCGATTATTGCTCTCTTTTTGAGGGGAAAAGGGGTTTTTTGCAGGGAAAGGGGGCAATTGATGGTAGAAAAGTGTAGCTTTGGGTGAAATAAATCTAAAATAGAAAGAAGAATGAAAAAAGGTGTTTTACTGCTGGTATTGCTTATTCCTTTTCTTTTTGGCTGTTCCAGCGATGATGGACGTGATACGATTTTCCCTAATCCTCCTGTTGGATTGAAGGGTACGGAGTGGGTATCTACCCGATTGGTTACGGTGGAGGGAAAGCAGGTTA
>JASLCM010000144.1 GCA_030151845.1 Bacteroides sp. | reverse complement strand
TTTTCTCTTTTTATACCGCTGTGAAGTTTTCACTCTTGAGTATCAAAAAATCACCAAGAGGTGGGAGAGGAGAGTAAGCAGTTAACCATAACGCTCTTAGAAACAGAGTGGACGTATATCTCTTTTCAAAAAGGAGAGGTTGTTGGACACTCTTTATTCAATGATCAGCAGGCAGATGAAGAGTGGTTTCATAAAGAGAACTGGGACTTCGCCATTTGTGGAGAGCTGATAAAAACAAATAGTGGAAGCTCTGGAAATGGAGATCGAGGGATTCTGCAGATTAGGAATGCCACTTTTGAGCAAATAGAGAGTTACGACTCAAGTAAATTTAGAACAGATACTAACCTATAAATTCTCTCTTTCTTTAAGGGGGCCTCTCACAGGAGAGGTCCTCTTTTTTTTAAGACTATTTTAAAACACTCTTCTTCTTGATTCTCATCCAAGAGAGATTTCCACTTATTTTCACTAAACAAACTAATGATGCCTATAGTCCTTTGGTTGAAAACTTAATGTAAAAATAGTTTGCTGAGAGATCGAGGAGGATTCTAATAAGTAATATTAGCGTGTATTAATTAAGAATTAAAACCTATTATTTGTTAAATAATTTCTCCTGTTTAGGGCTATAAAACACATGTAATAAGCGTGAGGGTTATAGCATAAAATGTCCTTTTAGTTAAAATGGAAAATAGTTAAAAGATTTCGTATAGATGCTTTTTCTTTCTTTTGTTTGAAAAACACGAAAGTTTATATCGAATTGGTAAGTAAGTTGGTTTTATTCTTACTATATGTGTAAGCTTTTTTTGCTGAAAAAAGGGTTAAAAAGAGGTCTTTTACATCAAAAAACCACTATTTGTAAGATAAAAGCTCATTTGTTTTCATTATATATTGTTTGTTAAAATTTAAAGGTTTATCTTTTCCGATTGAAAAAATAACTAGAAGCTAATCAGCACAAATCAAACACTTTTTATGAAATTATTTAAAACGATGACATGCCTTTTGGCATGCTTAGGGGTTTTTACTACAACTCAAGCTCAATCAGGTAGTTACACGGATTGGTATAAGGAGTACAACGACAGTGTTCAAGGTATTCGTCTAAACGAAGCAATACAATACTTAAATTTAAAAAAAATAGCTCCTAAAAAACGAGTAATAGTAGGTATCATCGATTCAGGTATAGATACCACACTCGTTGATATAAAAGCTGCTTTATGGACAAACCCTAAAGAAAAACCCGATGGAAAAGACAACGATAAGAATGGTTACGTTGATGACATTCACGGTTGGAATTTCTTAGGAACAGCAGATGGCTCTTTCAATATGACTAGTGCCGGAACTCAAGATTTTCGTGAATTTAAGCGACTATATCCTAAATATAAAGAGGTTAAGGAGGTTTCAGAGGTGGAAGATCCAGCAGAGTATGCCTATTACGAAGAGATGAAACGCAAAGCTGGCATTACCAACTATATCAAGTTTGCTCATTACATGGGATCCAAAAACGAAGCTTATCATTATATGGATAAAGTATTATCTCAGCAACCAGATCTTAATAAAGATACGTTAAGTTTAAAGGGGTTAATGCATTTGTCTTTAGCTACAGAGGAGTGGAATAATGCTTGTCAGCTCATTTTTACAGATCTATATAAGGCAGACAAAAAAATGTTGTGGGCCGATTTTTTAGAGCAACATAAGAACGCATATCACTTGGTAAACAGTCGTATTTCTGGTATAGAACATGAGCCAGACAAAAGATTACTAATGGGTGATAATTTGGCCGACCCTAAAGATCGTTTTTATGGTAACCCAATCTTACAAGTAGAAGGATGTGAACATGGAACAGCTGTAGCTGGCTTAATTGCAGCACAAGGGATAACACATCCAGAGCATATGGGTGTTTATCCAGATGCTAAACTGATGATTATTCGTGCTGTACCCGATGGTGATGAGTACGACAAAGACATAGCAAGTGCTATACGTTATGCCGTTGATAATGGTGCTAAGGTTATTAACTTAAGTTTAGGAAAATACAACTCACCCCATTCTACCATGGTCAATGAAGCTATAGCTTATGCAGCTAAAAAGGATGTACTTTTAATCCAAGCAGCAGGAAATGATGGTAAGAACATAGATGAAGTAAATTACTTTCCTTCGGCACTTAATACCAAAGGAGAGCGCTTGAATAATTACCTCCGTGTGGGATCAACTAATTTAAAAGGAGAGCGCAGTAAGTTTTCTAACTACGGAACTACTCAAGTAGATGTTTTTGCACCAGGAGAACAACTTGTTTGTCATAGTTTAGGTGATAAACTAATGATCTCACAAGGTACAAGTCTATCTGCTCCTATTGTGAGCGGACTAGCTGCTCTTTTGCGTGCCCACTTTCCAAAACTAAAAGCACATCAAATCAAAGATATCTTAGTTAGAAGTGTACGTCCCAAAACAATAGAACAACTTTCACAAAGTGGGAGTGGAGTAGTAGATGCCCTACAAGCTGTGCAACTTGCTAAAACGTATAAGAAGAGATGAGAAGATTTTTTTTAGTTGGTTTATCAACCTTACTATTACTTCCAATACTGGCTCAAGAAGCAGATTGGAAGAGAGCAGAGCAGTTTTCAGAACAAAGTTTAAGTCGGCACCTCAAGGGTAAATACATTTACCCCTCGTGGATAGAGGATAGCTCTTCTTTTTATTACAACCTCAAGCAAGATGGGATACAGAGGCACTACTTAGTAGATGCTAAGACAGGAAAAAAGAAAGAGCTAATACGTGATCGGGTTCGCTTTGTTGAGCAATATGCAGCTATAACCCAAGATACATTAGATGTTAATGAGATACAGATATATGGCTATGAATTTAAAAATAAAGACTTAAGTCGCTTCTACCTAGAGAAGAAAGGAAAAGCGATGGTTTATGACATAAATAAAGGAGATCTTCGGGAGATACCCTTAGAAAAAAAAGAGGTAAATCGTCCAAGTTACAAGAGTAATTGCCACAGTTCCGACTCTGTTTATACAATCTTAGGATGTGAATACGATTTGTTCTTGCGTCATAACCCTACAAATCAAGTTAAACGAATTACTTGCGATGGTAAACCAGAAGCAACTTATACCTATCGCAATAGTACGGATACGATTCCTAAAAACTCCAAAGGGTTTTGGTTAGGGCATAGATTTGTTTGTTTTTTACACGACCAAAGTGAGGTAAAGGAGATTAGCCTAATTCACTCTGTAGATAAGGGGCGACCTCGTACTCAAACCTTTAAGATGCCAATGCCTGGTGATGAAGGTGTACGGCGTTACCATCTTTATTGGTTAAACGCTGATACAGGAGAAGGAAAGCGCTTACCTATATATAAATATGTAGACCAAGAAGTAGCACTAGACTATTTCCGGTCAGAGGATGCACTTTTTTTTACTCGGAAGAACCGGCCTGCAAATCGCATCGACCTCTGTAGGGTCAATTTAGCTGATGGTAGTATAGATGAGTTAATCTGTGAAGAATCTTACCCTCATTTAAATGTGAATTTGTTTAATTATAAAATTATTGATCAAGGTAAGCATATAATTTGGTGGTCTGAACGCACAGGAAAAGGTAATTACTACCTCTATAATAACAAAGGAGAATTACTTAACCGCATTACTCAGGGCGATGACTTGGTTGCTGGGGAAATTGTTCGTGTAGATAGCTTACGCAGAGAGATTATCTTTGCAGGTTATGGTAAAGAGTTGGGTATTAATCCTTACTATCGCTTTTATTATAAAGCTAGTTTAGATGGAAAAAAACAGGAGCTACTAACCCCAGGGGATGGTCATCATGAACTTTTTCTATCACCCGATGGAAACTATGCTATAGATAAGTATTCACGTCTTGATCAATTGCCTATATTGCGTGCGTTTTCGGTACGAAAGCCGAGAAAAAACTTTTTCATAGATCAGGTAGATGATAAAGAGCTGCGTGCTACTGGTTGGAAAGCACCTCAACTCCTTCAAGCTAAAGCAGCCGATGGAAAAACAGATTTATACGGGGTGATGTATACCCCAACAAATCTAGATTCAACTAAAAAGTATCCTATAATTAGCAATGTCTATCCAGGTCCACAAGACGATCAAATACCTCGTGCCTTTTCACTAGATGATAACGGTAATCAGTCCTTAGCCGAACTAGGTTTTGTGGTTATAACCTTTGGGCCAAGAGGAAGTTCTCCCTTACGAGGCAAAGATTTTTACTGTTATAGCTATGGTAACTTAAGAGATTATCCTTTAGCGGATGATAAACAGGTTATTGAAGACTTAGCTAGTCGTTATTCGTTCATTGATTTAGACCGTGTAGGTATTTATGGACACTCGGGTGGAGGGTTTCAAGCAGCAACAGCTATTTTAAGCTATCCTGAATTTTACAAGGTAGCTGTAGCTGCTTCTGGCAATTACAACAACAACATTTACATTCAGTGGTGGGGAGAAACCTTTCATGGTGTACAAGAACTAAAAGATCCGAAAACAGGAAAGACTCATTTTTCTATAGAGATACCCACTACAGCCGAACTTGCCTCTAAGCTTAAGGGAAAGTTGCTCTTAATAACAGGGGATATCGATAAGAACGTTCCCCCTTCTTCTACTTATCAGTTAGCAGATGCTTTGATTAAAGCCAACAAACGTTTTGATCTCTTTGTTTTGCCTGGTAAGGATCATGGAGTAATGTCTCCTTACTATCAAAACCTGATTCGCTACTACTTTGTAGAACACTTATTACATCCGTCTAATAGACATATTGATATTATTAATCACAAATAGAATTTTATGAAGTTTATGTATTATTTAAGAATAGTTCTACTGAGCTTCTTTTGCCTTCTTACGCTGAATCTGTTTGCTCAAAAAAAGGCAGATGCCTTAGTGTTAGTAGACGTAAGAGTGGTGGATCAAGATCAGTTTCCGCTACCTGGTGCTACCATAACCATATCAGGAAAAGCTCAGGGAGTAGTGACAGATGGTGAGGGGAAAGCTTCCCTTTGGGTAGATCGAAACTCAACTATTGAGTTTAACTACCTTGGCATGAAACCACTATCTATGAAGGTTAATAAAGCCATCACTGGTGATATAGTACTAGAAGATGATATGCTTATTTTAGATCAAGTGGTAGTAACTGGTTATCAACGTACCACCAAAAGACGATCTACTGGCTCACTTGCTACATTGTCGGTCGAAGAGTTGAAAACAGCGCCTATGGCCAATATGGATATGTTAATGCAAGGAAAAATTGCAGGTGTTGATGTGAAATCACTTTCTGGACGTCCTGGTGAAGCCTCTAAAATTCGTATTCGTGGAACTAACACCATTTCTGGTAATGCTGATCCTTTGTGGGTCATTGATGGTGTCCCTTTGCAAAGAGACTTACCCAAAATATCTTCTTCACAGATTAAGTCTGGAGACTTTAATGATATATTTTCTAATGGTATTTCTGGCATAAATCC
>JASLCM010000122.1 GCA_030151845.1 Bacteroides sp. | reverse complement strand
CAACCTTGGCAAGGTTGTGCTCTACCAACTGAGCTACTTTCGCGTTTCAACGGGTGCAAATATAGGGTGTTTCTTTAAAGCCACCAAATATTTCGAATAAAAAGTTTCGTAAAAACCTTATTTTTTTTCGAGGAGTAATTGGTAGGCTTCATCAACCTTCTTAAAGTTGAAATCTTCTATTCTGATTTTCATTAAGTTATATATCTCGTTGTTCGCTAAATTCCCGATACTACCTATATGGGTGTGTTGGACCTTTTTATTGGCTTTGAACTCTCCTTTTTCAATTTGTAAGCCAATTTCTTTGTAGGCATCTCTAAATGGAACTCCTTTTAGAACCAGTTCATTCACTTTCTCTACACTAAAAATTAGATCATACTTAGGGTCTTCAAGAATAGACTTATTGATTTCAATACGTTCTACGATGTAGTTTGTTACTTGAAGAAGTTCGTTAATCTCTTTAAAGGCAGGGATGAATAGCTCTTTCACCTCTTGTAGGTCTCTAAAATACCCAGAAGGCAGATTACTAATTATGCCCGTTATTTGTTGAGGTAATCCTTGAAGCTTATTTGCTTTTGCGCGGATTAGTTCAAAAACATCAGGGTTTTTCTTATGAGGCATTATACTAGAGCCAGTAGTGCACTCATTGGGCAAAGTGATAAAATTGAAATTTTGACTGTTGTAGAGACAAGCGTCATAAGCAAACTTTCCTAAGGTGGTAGCAACACTGGCAAGCGAGAAACAGACATTACGCTCTAGCTTTCCTCTGCTCATTTGGGCATATACAACATTATAATTTAAGCCTTCAAAACCCAAAAGTTGGGTTGTATACTCTCGATCCAGAGGGAAAGAGGAGCCGTATCCTGCTGCAGATCCTAGTGGGTTGCGATTTGCCATATTATAGGCAGCTTGCAAGAAGGTTAAATCATCTGTTAAGCTCTCTGCATAGGCACCAAACCAAAGTCCAAAAGAGGAGGGCATAGCAATTTGAAGATGTGTATAACCAGGCATTAGATACTCTTTGTACTTCTCGCTCTGTTTAAGCAGACTGGTTACTAAGACTTCTATATTGTTTACGACTTCTCTTAGGGCTGCTCTAGTAAAGAGTTTTATATCTAGTAGAACTTGATCATTTCTAGACCTACCGCTATGTATCTTTTTGCCGATGTCTCCAAGTTCTTTGGTAAGAAGAAGCTCTACCTGAGAGTGAATATCCTCTACCCCCTTTTCAATGGTAAAATTTCCCTGTTCTATGTTTTGGTAAATATTTTGCAACTCTGTTCGAATGCGACTGTAGTCTTCTTTACTTAGTAACCCTATTTTTGTAAGCATTTGGGTGTGTGCTAAGGAACCTAAGACGTCGTATTTTGCAAGGTATAGATCTAATTCTCGATCCTTCCCTACTGTAAATTCTTCAATAAGTTGATTTACGTTGAATGTTTTCTCCCAGAGTTTTTGTGCCATAGCTTAATAGGGTAATTTAGATAGTAATTCTACAATTTTCTCTAAACCTTCTTGTAAAGGTTTTTGAACCATCCCTTTTATGAATGGGTTTAATTGGGCTCCCAGTGTTAACTTAACCTTACAAGAGGTTTCGCTTGTTGGAACAAGTTGTATCCATAGGTTAAAGGGTGCTGGAGAGGAGGTTGTTTCAAACTTTATACACTTAGTAGGTTCTCTTTCTATAATTTGAAGAGCTATTTTACCTATCGGATGAACAGATACAGAGACATTATCTGTGTCGAAAGTAAGATCTTTTGCCTTTTCTTCGGGTATTTTATCCTTAATGGCTTCGAGGTTGTTTAGATCAGACAGCTTACTGTATACTAATTCGCTGCTATATGGGATCTCTTTTATACTACTTTCAAATTTTGTCATAAGTTTACAATATAAAAAAAGAAGAACAACAACCACATTAGTAGTTAAAAGCTCTTCTTTTTGGTTTCTTAATAGGTCGATTTTAAGCTTCCCAATTTGCTGGGTCTTTTCTCCACTCGTTTAATGTCTCAACATCATCTTCATCAATGTAACCCGTTTTTAAGGCAACGCTGATGATTGCTTCATAATTACTTAATGTGCAGAGAGGTACTTTTGCTTCTTTGAATGCTTTTTCAGCTACAGGGAACCCATAGGTAAATGCAGCAATCATACCTATAACGTCACAGCCATCTCTTCGAATAGCCTCTACAGCTTTTAAGCTACTTCCTCCTGTTGATACTAAATCCTCAATAACCACCACTTTCATACCTGGGCGAAGCTCCCCTTCAATTAGGTTTTCAAGTCCGTGTCCTTTAGGTGTAGATCTAACATATACAAAAGGTAGGTTTAATGCATCTGCTACCAAGGCTCCTTGAGCAATTGCGCCAGTTGCAACACCAGCAATGGCATCAACTTCTCCAAATCGCTCTAAAATTAAACGAGCAATTTCTATCTTAACAAAATTACGTAGAGAAGGATAAGATAAGGTTTTACGATTGTCGCAATAAAAAGGTGATAACCAACCTGAGGCCCAAGTGAAAGGGTTTGCGGGTTGTAGCTTTATTGCTTTAACTTGTAAGAGCTTCTCTGCAAATAATTTTTCTAAAGTTTTCATAATGAAGTGACGTATGATAATTATAATAGTACAAAAGTACAGAATCGAAATGAAAGTTTAAAATAGATTTCGGATAAAAATGGATGCTATAGAGCATCTCTCAGAGAACGAAGACTCTTTTTGAATTATTATTCATTCGGTATAGAAGTCCTCTATGTTTGCTATGATTTGAGCAATTTCGTTGTATTGATATCCTCTTCCCAATGCAAATCGAATTAGCTTTCCGTTATGCTCATAGCTGTCTTTTGCCTTTATGGTTTTATTCTTACTCTCTAGCAACTCTTTTAAGTTTTGAATGTAAACGCTATCGTCAATAAACTCTAAGGCCGATGAGATACATTGAGAAGAAATACCTTTTTCATAAAGTGCTTGGCTAATCTTCCTTTTGCCCCATTTGGAAAATTTATACTTATCGTTTACAAAAGCTTTAGCGTACCTCTCTTCGTTTAAGAAGTTCTCCTCTTTGAGTTGGTTAATAAGGGTTTCCTCCTCTTTTGTTGAGAGTTGATATTTAGACAAACGTCTTAGAACATCTGCTTCGCATCGTTCTGCAACAGAGCAATACTTTGCTGTTGTTGTAAGAGCTTTTTTGTAGTTGTTATCCATAATGCGCTTCTATTATTCGATCCTTCTTGTTAATATCTTGAACCAAACTTACTGAATGGTAGTTGAGTTTTCTTAGTAGGGACATAGTTTCTTTTCCGTAGGCCTCATTTATTTCGAAATAAAGAACCCCTCCTGGAACTAAAAGTGTTTTTCCAAGTTCTCCGATTCGCTTGTAAAAGCAGAGAGGGGTCTCATCGGGAACAAATAGTGCTTCATGAGGTTCCCATGCCAAGACGTTTTCACTCATATCTTTCTGTTCTTTTAATCCGATATAAGGTGGGTTACTTACGATTACCTCAAACTGTTCTCTTGTGGGTACAGTTTTAAAAATATCTTGTTTTTGAAACTGTACGTTGGTTTTGTTTAACTTATTATTCTCTTGCGCAACCTCAAGAGCGATGTCCGATTTGTCCCAACCCGTGACCTTGCTGTTATGTAGATGCTTAGCTAAAGATATAGCTATACAACCACTACCTGTACCAATATCGAGAATTCTACTCTTCGATACCGATGAGTGTAAGATTAAGTCGACCAACTCTTCTGTCTCTGGTCGAGGTATGAGGGCTCCAGGCTTACAGATAAAAGAGCTGTGATAGAATTCAGTAACTCCTAAAATATACTGTATGGGTTCATTCTTCTTTAAACGTTGTAGTATTGTGTCTAGTTCAATCTTTTTACTTTCAGATATTTTGATACCTTTGTTTAGGTAAAAGGTGGTTTGGTCCATCTTTAATAGATCCAAACAGAGAAGAGTGGTTAAAGACCGAATCTCCTCTTTCGAAAAATTACAAGTGGCTAAAGATTGGGCTATATATTGTTGTATATCCATGATAGTCATGATTTGATGATTACAAAAGTACAAAGTTTTATGCAGCAACATAAGATTATAGAGCAAGAAAAATACATTAGACGTTGTATTCAACTGGCTATGATGGGGAAAGAAAGTGCTTCTCCTAACCCTCCTGTAGGCGCAGTTATTGTGCATAAGGGAGTCATACTGGGAGAGGGGTATCATTTATCAAAAGGGAATCCACATGCAGAGGTTAATGCCATAGCGTCAGTTAAAGAGGATTCGCTTTTATTTGATAGTACACTATATGTTTCTTTAGAGCCTTGCTCACATTATGGATCTACCCCTCCTTGTGCCGAGCTAATTATAAAAAAGGGAATTCCTCGGGTTGTTGTGGGCTGTATAGACCCCTCTAGTAAGGTTCAGGGTAAAGGGATTGAACTTCTTCGTAAGGCAGGGGTAGAGGTCCAGGTTGGTGTTTTGGAGAAAGAATGC
>JASLCM010000107.1 GCA_030151845.1 Bacteroides sp. | reverse complement strand
GTTTTTTATTCTTAAGTAAGACATATCAAGTAAGTACTTTGATTGTACTTGCATACTATAACTTGTGTCTGAACCTCCATTATCCCAAGCTCTAGGATAGAATGCGTTAGGTCTATCTTCTCTCCAATAATCTTTAGCAATAGCATCTGCCATAGCTCCTTCTTTAGCAAAGTATCCTGGAATAGCTAATTGGCCAGAACCCCAAATTTCTCTTTTGCCAATACCTTGCATGAAAATGGAGAAGTCAACTCCTTTATAGTCAGCTCCAAGTCTGATGCCATATTCATATCTTGGTGTAGTGTTTCCTATCACTTTTCTATCACCAGGGTTGCCTACAGTGCCATCGCCAGGAGTAATATAGCCATCACCATTTAGATCTTTATACTTTACATCGCCAGGGCTAAATATTACAACACCTTTACCATCTTCTAGGTATGTTTGGTAAATGGGATTTTCACCTTTTAGCATATGAGTTTCTTTCGCAACTCCATCAATTATAATTGTAGTTTTTTTAATAGAGCCATCATCATTATAGACAAAGTCATCTTTTTGATAAAGTCTATCTGTTACGTAGCCATAAATATCACCAAATCTTCGACCTGTTGAATATCCGTTTGATAGTTTTCTATTTGCATTAGGAGTCATATGATCTGCTCCTTTGGTTATAATAGTTGTAGCATC
Organism: Bacteroides sp.; assembly: GCA_030151845.1. GTDB lineage: Bacteria > Bacteroidota > Bacteroidia > Bacteroidales > Bacteroidaceae > Bacteroides_E. The sequence goes on along the minus strand of JASLCM010000107.1, from coordinate 2,173 downwards.
AGCAATAGAAGCCATACCATTAATACCTAGACCATTTTCAAATCTATAACTAAAGTCAAAAGCCAATTCCCATCCTCTAGTTCTCAAATTACCATAATTGCCTTTTGGAGCTCCTGTTCCATGAGTTTCAGGAAGTGCATCTCCAGGTAAAATCATGTTTTTCGTGTCTCTTTGGTACCAGTCGAAAGTTACTCCGAAGATATTTTTATAAAATCTAAAATCAAATCCTAAATCTAAAGTTTGAATATCTTGCCATGTAATATCTCTTGCTACAGCGCCTGGAGTTCCGTATCCCCAAAATGGTATACCATCGCTACCTAGCCAAGAGGTCTTATATTGGTTCATTTTAGGAAAGTATAAATGATTTGGAACAGTTTGGTCGCCAATAATACCCCATGAACCTCTTATTTTAGCAAAACTTAATACCGGCTCAACTACTTTCATGAAACTTTCATTAGACAAGACCCATCCTGCAGAGAAAGAAGGGAATGTTCTCCATCTTACATCTGAGGGGAATTTAGATGTTCCATCATAACGCATGTTTGCTTCCACTAAATATCTATCTGCGAAAGAATAGTTGACACGGCCAAAGAAACCCACTTGTGATTCCCAATTAGCTGTAGCATTAACTGTTTCAGTTCCTACTGCAAAATCGAACTGAGGATTATCTAAGTCTATTAAATCCATTTTTTTCGAGAAGTTACTTTCCCAGTCTTTTTTTACAATATTTGAACCAACCATGAATTTAAATTTATGCTCTTGCTCTTTTCCTAAATTTAAATTGTATGTAGAGTATATATTAAATACATGTTGATCTACTTTACCTGAATTTCTTGAAATCCAGCTTTTATCTTGATACATAGTTTGAGGGAATTGATATGCTGGCATTCCTCCAACATCTGTTGGTTTTCCAGCATCATCTACATATACTTGATTTCCATCTTGATCTTTCCAAGCAATCGGAGTATACCATATGTCTCCACCTGATAGAGTAGGACGTGCAGCATTCGTTATGTTTTGTTCGTTTGAATAAGTATAATCAAATCGGATATCCCAGTCTTTTAGCGGTGTAATAGTTGTACCTAAGTTTACGCTATAGTATTTGTTTTGTCTGTTAGATGTAAATGTAGTAGCTGTTTCATAATCAGGTGTCCTTAGTGGTATGTCGCGTTCTGTAACTCCAACAGGGAATAATCTGCTCCATCTATAAAGATATAGCCACGGGTCTGCAACTGTTGTACCAAATTCTGGGTATCTTTTGTTCCTATCTGAATAAATTGCACCTGCTCTTACCGAGATATATTTGTTAAGCTCTGATGAGAGATTAAAAGAAGCATTGTAGCGTTTGAAGTCGTCATGTTTTGCTGGTTTCATTAGACCTTCTTGCTTTAAATATCCCAAGCCAATATTATAAGCTGTTTTTCCAGATTTTCCATTAACAGAGAGATTATGCGTTTGTGAAGGAGTCCAATCATTAATCATTGCTTTAGTACCATCATAAATACGATAACCAAATTTATTAACTCCATCAAAATACCAATCTCGTCCATATACAACAGGATCTGAATCTTTAACGGTTCCACTATACTTGTTTTGCCATTCTTTCATTTTTTCAATGCTCTCTTCATTGACGCGCCAAAAACCTCCTGCAACGTCGTCTGATCCTCTGTTTCTTTGCGCATCAAGAGTGTATTGTAGCCCTTCAATCCCAGCCATTTTTATTTTCTTTGTTGGGTTTTGCCAAGAAAAGTTTGATGAGTATGTTATTTCAAATTTATCAGTCTTAGCTCCCTTTTTAGTGGTTATTAAGATAACACCAAAAGCACCCTTAGCACCATATATGGAGGCTGAAGCAGCATCCTTTAACACAGATATAGATTCTATATCGTCTGGGTTTATCATTTGAATGCTTGGGATTTCAACGTTGTCAACAAGAATAAGTGGCTTGCTACTACCTTCGATAGAAGCTATTTGTCCACGTATTTTCATTACAGGGTCTGACCCAACTTCTCCAGATGGTACTGTTACTGTTAAGCCTGATACAGCTCCTTGTAATCCACGACCAACGTCTGCAATAGGGCGACTAGCTAATGTCTCATCCACTCGTACCGAAGCTACCGCACCTGTTAAGTTTTCTTTCTTCTGAGCACCATAACCGACAACAACAACCTCG
>JASLCM010000097.1 GCA_030151845.1 Bacteroides sp. | reverse complement strand
GAAGTATTGTCCATAATACCACCTGGATAAACCCCAGTAAGTGCAACGTCTCTACCAAAAGCACCTTGCCATAAGCAAGAGATATCTATCCCTCTCCAATCGGCAGATAAACTTAAACCTGTGAGCAGTTTAGGATAGGCCGATTTACCAATAAAGCCACGGTCTTGTTCGTAAGTAATCACACCGTCTCCATTTCTATCCAAATACTTAATGTCACCTACTCGTACTGCTTTACCAGGAATTAAAGGAGAACTATCAATGTCTTCTTGAGAGGTAAATAAGCCTTGATCGATAAATCCTATTTGTGCACCAACCTCTTTGCCGGTTAGTTTTAACCAATCTGGTGTATTGGGTGAGTCGTTGTATTTTAACCATCTGCGTTTTGTATACGATGTATTAAAAGCTACTCGGTAGTTAAACTCTCCTATCCGGTTGTTATGGTACAAATGCAATTCAAACCCTCTATGATCTTGTTTATTCACATTCTCAGAACCTGGTGTGTATCCACCAAAAGAGTCGGGGTATGAGGCACTAATAGGTGCAGGTAGGTCATAAATGTATTTATAAAACACATCAAATTCCATACCCAACAAACCGTTCCAAAGAGAGGCATCAAATCCAAAGTTATATTGTAAAGATTTAGCCCATGTTAAGTCGAGGTTTGCTGGTTGAGAGGTATTTAACCCATTAACGGGTTTACCACCAATAACTGCAGCATTCTCTAACAACAACAATCTATTTAAATAGAAGAAAGGAGAAACGCCACCTGTCAAAGCAGTAAGTCCCACACTACCTCTAAGTTTCAAGTTATCTACAACAGAGCGATAGTCGCTAAACCAATCCTCTTCCGAAATTCTCCAACCGGCAGAGGCCGCAGGTGTTAACACCCAACGTTTTCCATTGATGTTTTTACCTCCAAAAAGGTAAGAACCATCGTATCTAAAAGAGACCTCAGCCAAATATTTTGCAGCATAGTCGTAGTTTACACGTCCCATAAAACCTGCCTGACGCGACTCTCCACTATAACCACCTATGTTATTCTTATCTTTCATATTGGCAAAGCCTAACTCATCGAGGTCGTAGATATCAAAACCATAACCAGTAGCACTAAAAGCATTCGATTTGTTTTTCTTCGATTCAAAGAGTCCGATAATATCTAAGTTGTGCTCACCAAAAGAACGAGCATACGAGATGCTTGTATTTGTTGTTAAATCATAACTATGTCCCAAACTTTCTGAGAGTGAAGCAACATCACCTCTAGGATCGAAAGCACGGCTATAAGTCAAATCACCACCAACCTGAGAGGGTAAAGTGGCAACCATGGTTTCATAGGGTGTAGAAAAAGCTTTCCCCATTTGATCCACATAGTCATAGGCCACTAAGAATTTCACATTCAACCCTTTTACATAAGGTATGTCATAGTCTAAAGCAATCTTCGTTTGAATGATGTTTTGCTTATTGCGGTTGTAACCCGATTGAGTGGCCCCTGCCAACGGGTTAATATAGGTACTTGCAGTTCTTCCCGAAGTAGGTAAACCATCGATTGTTTCAGGAATATAAGGCATAGTACGTAAAGCCTGTTGTGGAATATTATTCCAATCGTTTGGATTAGCAGAGAAACCTGGACGATCTCTTTTCTCTATTCGTCCGGCAATATCAAAAGAAAGATGTAAGTTCTTAGCAACCTCAGCATCAATGTTTGAGCGAATATTCAAGCGATCATAATCGAAGTTCTCCACATTCCCTTTTTGGTTGTAATATCCTAAAGAGGCATAATAACGAATCTTATCTGTACCACCCGAAGCATTCACGTTGTAGTTCTGGTTGTGACCCGTACCAAATGTTTTTTTGTACCAATTGGTATTTCCCCAACCATCAATACCTGCTTTCATCTTTTCAACTTGTTCTGCTGTAAATACAGGCTCATCACCATCCATCTCTCTGGCTTTATTGTACCAGTAAGCATATTGAGGAGCATCCAACATATCCATCATTGTTGCGTTGGTGCTTATACCATACGAAGCATTAAAGGTGATGCTAGGTGTTGTTTTAGCCCCACGTTTAGTGGTAACAATAATTACTGCACTGGCATTAAGACCATACACAGCAGCCGATGAAGCATCTTTTAAAACAGAGATCGATTCAATATCATTGGGGTCTATCTCTGTAAAGTTACGTTCAACACCATCTACTACATATTTAGCACCCGACCCTCTAACAAGTAAACTTGAACCATCAGAGCCTGGCTGACCAGAAGATTGTAAACTAATAACACCAGGGAGTCTACCACCCAGCATATTTGAGATATTTGATACCGGCGCTTTAAGTAGCTCTTTACCCGATACCTGAGATACTGCTGCAGTTACGCTTACCTTCTTTTGTGTACCGTATCCTACAACTACTAATTCTTCCAAAGCCTCATACTCCTCCTCTAAGATAACTTTAAGGTGAGTTTTGTTTTTAGTTGAGACCTCCTTCTCTTTAAATCCTACATAACTAATGAGTAAAACATCCGACTGCTTTTCACCAATCGTAACCGAGAAGTTTCCATTAACATCGGTAACCGTACCCGTAGATCCTCCTTTGATTACTACTGAAGCACCTATCAGAGGTTCTTCCTGGGTGTCTACAACAACACCAGTAACCCTCTTTTGTGCATAGGTTAATGTCCCGATTAAAAGAAGCACAGAAACAATTCCGAGCCTCTTAAACCACGTCTTTTTTTGCATAATACTATATATTAAAGTTAACAATTTTGAGTACTGTCTACTCAAACACTCTCTTCCTGGTTCTTGAACCATTCAAAAAGTAACGAAAGTTAATAAAAAACTATTTATTAAATAAATATTAACTTTAAAATATTTTTGCAAGTAAGGCTTTCTTTTTGCTTATTTTTAAGATATTAACGGGTTATTATTCTTTTTTTTGAAACAATTGAAGAATTTTACGATAAAAGACTAACTATTTGCTCATTTCTATTACATATTCACATAAATAGCACGGTTTCTTATCTAAGTAATAGAAAGCAGAATCAGCTACATTATAATAGAGTAACCTACATTTTAGTTGAAGCAAGAGATAATAGTAGGTTCCCATAAAAGACTTTTATTCATCCATCGGCTTATCTTTTTGTTCAATAACAGTAACCGTACAATCCTTACACTTCCTACTCTTCTGATCAAAGTAAGCAATGTCATACTCACTCTCAACCCGTTGTCTCAAAGAATTTTCCACCCATTATTCATAAAAAAGAGTGAAAATATAAGAGTCTAGTCGATGTTTTTTTAAACAAGAATTTTTACCTTTATGCCTTATTAAAAAATCATTTTCTTACTAAAAATAGTCTATTCTTATGAAAAGAAAACTTGTTTATCTGCTTCTCCTCCCCCTACTTTTTGCATGTAGTGGTGATAACTATGAAGATTTAAAGAGTCACCCTATTGTAGGAACTTGGGAACTTACGGATCTAAGCTATAGCTCCGAAGTGGACCAAGGTTTTATCGAAGAGAAAATTAATGAATCGATAAATAAAGAGCGAGAGAAAGCCTTAAGATCAAATTTAGAGCTGACTTTGGACGATGATGGAAACTTCACCACTCGAAGCAACGGCGATTTTATTGGTCAAGGGAGATACAAGATTAAAAAGAATCAGCTTATTATGTCTGATTCCCGAACAAAGCTAACCTCTGAGTTTAGTCTCTACTTTGATGAGTTATACATTGATGAGGATCAAACGGCTTACTATAAAAAAAGTGTTTCTACCATGAGCGATGGGGCAGACTGGTCC
>JASLCM010000089.1 GCA_030151845.1 Bacteroides sp. | reverse complement strand
ATTAAATTTGTACTACCCAATATTGGAGTATAGTAAACTTAACATACAAAAGTAATAAATGTTGTCATTAAACCTGCCTGTTTTCGAAACAAAAATAGCCCAGAGAGAGGGTCGGACCTTTATTTTCGACTCGATTCGTTCAAAGTATGTGGCTTTAACTCCCGAAGAGTGGGTCCGACAACATTTCGTGAACTTTCTATTAACGCATAAAGGGTATCCTCGATCATTGATGGGAAATGAGGTGTTGGTGGAGCTTAATGGAATGAAGAAAAGGTGCGATACAGCTGTTTATAATCGCGAGCTAGCCCCTCTCCTCATTGTTGAATATAAGGCACCCGATGTTCCAATTACTCAATCTGTTTTTGATCAAATTTGCAGGTATAACAGCGTGCTTCGTGTGCAGTTCCTTATTGTGAGCAATGGGTTGAGTCACTACTGTTGCAAGATCGATTATACCACCAATCGCTACTCTTTTTTAGCCGATATTCCCTCTTATGCAGATTTACTTGCTGCAACTAAGGAGTAAGCTCTTTTAAGAGTTGCTCCTTTGTGAGTTGAGCTGCAAATAGGTATTGCTCTAACTCTGCACCAAAGATGTTTTTCTGATTCCTTTTTTTATACCTCTCTATGATTGCTACATTGGAGTCAATTACCTGAATAGCCTCTTTTTGAATGGCTTCCTCTATCTCCTCTTTGCCTATGTTCTGATCTACTAGAGATAGAATCTCTTTCTCGAACTTTTGGTATAGAAGAGCAACCTCCTTCTCAAATCGAACTTTCTCTTTGTTTAATCTTCCCCCTTTCACCATAGGGGTTTCTTCATTAAGATCGACACTTAACTCTCCCTTTTCAATGAAAAAGTCGACCTCTTTTTGGGCCTTCCCATGTTCGTCAAGGAGATAGAGGGTGGCGGGTGCTGGTTGTTTACAGCTTGTTTGTATGGTGAAGTTGCCATTGGTTATGGGATAAGATGCAGTTTGCTCACTCTCTCCTTTTCGGATGCAGATTTGTTCTTTGGAGTTGGCGTCTAGGTAACTTCCTCTTAGCTGAAAGCTGGAGCTGCAGCTGCTTGCAGTGATAAGCAGAAGAGAGGCTACCCCTATTTTTATCGCTTTTCTCATAGTGTGTTGTTTTAAAGCTAACAAAAATCCCCCCTAGGTTACACCTTTTATACTGTAAACAGGAGGGATCTTTGATTAGAAACGTAGTTTTCGTAAGTTGTTATTTAATTCCATAAACAAATTGCTCTGCCTATGATATCTTGTAACTAGCTGCAAGATAAGAAAAAAATAGGTTTTTATAAAAAATTTAGTTAATAAAATATTAATCGGGTGGATTTGTTTTGAATTCTAGATATATCTCATTATAGAACAGTCCTTTAAAATTCTAAAATAGAAAGGGTCCCTACCAGCGGTAGGGACCCTTTGTTTATTTAAAAAGGATAGAGTTCTTATTTACCCAATACCTCTTTTACTTTTTCTATCATCGCTTCACCACGAAGATCTTTTGCTACGATTTTCCCTTCTGGGTCGAATAGCATTACTTGTGGAATACCAGCTATACCGTATAGGTCGGTTGGAATACTTTGTGCATCTAGAATTTGTGGCCAAACCATGTTTAGCTCTTCTACAGCTTTCTGACTCTCTTTAAGCTTGTCCCATACAGCTACACCTAATACTTCGAAGTTGTCTCCAGCATAAGCTTTGTGTACTTTCTCTAGTGTAGGAATCTCTGCACGACAAGGACCACACCAGCTTGCCCAGAAATCTACCAGTACATACTTTCCTTTACCTACATAGTCTGATAAAGAAACCTCTGTTCCTAACTCTTCACTCTTAATGGTAAAGTCTTTGAATGGGCTACCAACTGCTGTGCTAAGTAGTGCATCTATTCTATTTTGTATCTTTGCCACTTCAGGATGCGCTAAAACAACTGGAGAAGCCTCTTTAATTAAGCTTGCAGTCTCTTCAGCAGATGCTACTTGGCTATAGTTGATGAGTGCAAATGTTCCAATTTCATTTCCTTTGTTTGCGTTGTAGTGTTTAAGGAAGAATGCTTTGTATTGAGGCATAAAGGTATCCTCTTGTAGCTTCATACTTGCTGCTCTTAACTCCTCTCCCTCTACTGTTTCTTGTAGTTTTTGAAATTCTTGCATCTGCTCTTCTTGCATCACTCTAGCCTCCTCATTGAACTGATTAAAAGCTACGTTTAGCTTTCCTCCTTCAGCTTGTTTGGGGTCTTTTGTAAGGTCGATGTTTAATTTCTCGTTCTCCAATACAAAAGAGGCAAATGGAGGCATCTGTCCCTCTACTTCGATGTATACAACTGCTAACTTTGCAGTGTCTTGTTTTCCTTCGAAAGCAAATTTTCCATCTTTTACAAGGGTGCTATCTAACGGAGTATTATCCAGTTGTGCAATAAGCTTCACCTGCTTACCATCTAGGTCGCTCCCAGCTGTTCCTTCAATTTTGTAACCTCCAGAGGTACAACTAGCTAATGCAAGCGCGCCAGCTAACACGGATAATGTAAATTTAAATTTCATAAATGAATGTTTAATGTAATTGTTATTAATAATCTCTTTGATTCCTCTACAAGTGGAAACAAAATGTAATTAGTTAAGCAATATAGTGAGAAAAAGGTTACACTCAGCTCTTTTTAAGAAAAAACTTGGTTTTCTCCTCTTTATCTCCCGATGTTAAAGGTTTGTTAATAGTCTTAAAAGCTTTTTTTGTTTCTCCGCTCCAATTGGGTCATAATCCCGCTCTGACTCCTTCTGGAGCAGATAGATAAGAACAGGATTTAATTATCCTCGTTTACTATGATTAAAAATATTAAAAAAGAATCGGCCTTTTATCAAAAATGGATAGTATGTGGTACCTTTAACATTTCTTACAAAGAACAAACACTTAGGTAATCTTAGGTATAACCAAAAAAATGAAACAATACACAAAACTTACGAATGGAAGAGTAATTACTCCTTCTGGAATTAAAAAAGGATGGAGTATTCTTTTTTGTAACGAACAAATCTTAGAAATTGGGGCAGAGACCTCTACCCCTGCAGGTACCCACATCATCGATTTAAAAGGGAAGTATGCAGCTCCTGGTTGCATCGATATTCACGTTCATGGTGGAGGTGCTTACAACTTTACAGAGAACAGTGTAGAGGCATATGTTACTGCAGCTCAAGCCCACGCCGAGCATGGAACTACTGCGCTATACGCCACTTTGGAGGCCAACCCAACCTCTCAATTTAAAAAATGCTTCGACACCTTTGCAGCATACGATGCTCAACGAAAAGAGTTTAATTGTGCTCGAATTTTAGGGCTTCACTTGGAGGGGAATTACATTAACCGCTCTAAGAAAGGGGCTCTCCCTCCACAATACATTAAAAATCCAGATGAAGAGGAGTACAAAGAGCTATTGGCTTATACCGATTGTATTAAACGGTGGACTTTTGCTCCTGAGCTTCCTGGTGCTATGGAATTTGCCGATTATGCTCGCTCGCGTGGTGTTGTATTATCACTTGGGCATACAGAGTCTTGTTATCCAGAGGTTGAGAGGGCTTACAACCATGGGGTTTGTTTGGCTACTCACTTCTACAATGCGATGATTGGTGTACACACGCACAATGGATATAAGCGTGAAGGTACAATCGAAAGTGTTTTTGCTATTCCCGATTTGGATGTAGAGGTGATAACCGATGGTATTCATATTCCTCTTACTATAATTAAGCATATTTATCAAAAAAAGGGAGCCGATCATATGGCTTTAATAACCGATTCGATGGATCCTGCAGGAATGAAAAACCCAGAGGAGTATAACGATGGTTATAAACAAGTAATTGAGGGGGTTTGTAAATTGATGGATGGACATACGCTAGCTGGAAGTATTGCTACGTTTGATCAGCTCATTAGAACTTGCCTGCAAGCTGGACTTCCTCTTGAAGATGTAATTAAGATGTGTTCTGCTACTCCTGCTAAGATTATGGGTATTGATAAAACCAAAGGGTCTTTAATTCCAGGGTATGATGCAGACATTATCTGTTTCGATGAGGAGATAAATATTCAATCTACCTGGGTTGAGGGAAAACTAGTATTTAAGGCTTAAAGTTTAAGCGTTTAGTTTATAAATAGTTAGACAATGGCCTATTTGCAAATTTTGCAGTAGGCCATTTTTTTGAAAGGATGTTTTAGTGCTTTTAGTTTTTTGTGCTGAGTTGAATGCTATTGGGGTTATTCATTGTACATACTTTCTTATCCTTTTAAAATGTATCTACAAGCCTTTCCGATTTGATCTATTGCACAGGTTTCATCAGTCTTAGATTCAGGGAAGAGAGTACGTATGGTATATTTGAAATTCTGTTTTAATGGTCAGTGGCTGTAAATATCCTCAACATTACGAGCTTTTATATCGGTTAAAAGACTCATTCTTGAAAGGCAGATTATAATCCTCTTGAGTACGCTTCACGCTTTGAATCTTTTTTACTGTAATGCTATTCCAGGACGAGACACAATTAAAACAAAAAAAGGGGAGAGCTCTTCAGCTATCCCCTTCTTTCAAGGTACTATAAAAGTACTATTTTTTAGTAGTTTTGCGTTTCGTTGTTCTCTTCTTTTTCTTTTCGGTCTCTGGTTGTTCGATCTCAACTCCAGCTAGTTCTGGGTCGATTAGAATACGACCACAGTATTCACAAACAATAACCTTCTTACGAGAACGAATGTCTAGTTGACGTTGTGGTGGAATCTTGTTAAAGCAACCTCCACAAGCATCACGCTCCACGTAAACGATACCTAAACCATTTCTAAGGTTTTTACGGATGCGTTTAAAAGAGTGAAGAAGTCTAGGCTCAATCTTAGTTTCTAAAGTTTTTACCTTAGCTCTAAGTTTCTCCTCTTCTTGCTTTGTCTCTGCAATGATTTCATCAAGCTCACCTTTCTTAACGTCTAAGTCTTTGCTTCTGTCGTCTAAGTCGTGTTGTGCTTGTTCTTGCTCCTCTCCTTTTTGCTTTAAATCGGCTGTGAACTCTTTGATTCTCTTTTCACTCAATTGAATCTCTAAGTTCTGGAATTCGATCTCTTTTGTTAAGAAGTCGTACTCCTTGTTATTTCTAACGTTGTTTTGTTGTTCGGTGTATTTTTCGATGAGAGTTTTAGACTCTTCGATCTTAGTTTTATGTGCTGAGATCTCCGATTTAAACTCATCCATATCGTTTTTAATCTTTTCGATACGGGTATTCAATCCAGCCACTTCATCTTCCAAGTCTTGAACTTCTAGAGGCAGTTCTCCTCTTAGTGTCTTAATCTTATCAATCTCAGAAAGTTTAGTTTGTAGACTGTAAAGAGTCTCTAATCTCTCTTCAACTGTCAACTCTGTGGATCCGTTTTTAGTTTCTTTGGCCATTTACTTATAAATATTTTATAGGATTTGTATTGACTTTACTTATTTGGACTGCAAAATTAGGAAATAAATCCTGTATTATGCTATAAAATAGCTCTTTTGTATATTGTTCACTTTCGTAGTGTCCGATGTCGGCTAATAGGATATCTTCCTCTTTACCAAAGTAATCGTGGTACTTGATGTCTCCGGTTAAGAAGACATCGGCTTGGTTCCCAATAGCTGCTGGAATTAAGAAAGAGCCTGATCCGCCACAAAGTGCAACACGCTTAATCTCTCTTCCTCGAAGCTCACCGTGCTTAATGCAACCAACGTTAAAGAGCTCTTTTATTTTGAGTAGGAACTCTTTTTCGGGCATAGGGATTTCCAAATCTCCAACAACTCCTGCTCCTGCTCTGTTCCAGCTGTTTTCTAATGCATAAAGATCAAAAGCGGGCTCTTCATACGGATGACTCTTTAGTAAGGCTGCGAGAACTTTTCCCTTCAAATACGCGGGTAGAATGGTCTCTATGCGAATCTCCTTCTCTTTGTGTAGTTTATTAACTGTTCCACAAAAAGGGTTGGTCCCCTCTCCTGCTTTAAAAGTTCCCTCA
>JASLCM010000027.1 GCA_030151845.1 Bacteroides sp. | reverse complement strand
AGTTCTTTGACCCCGTACTTTCTTATTGGAACAAAAATAAGAGTGCTCCTTTATATGGTTACCCAGTGGGTACATGGGGACCGCTAGAGAGTGAACAAATGATGAGAGAGCATGGTGCAGAGTGGACCAATCCGTGCAAAAATTTAATTAATACAGACCAATACTGTGAATTATGAAATTAATAGTAGAAAAAAATGCGATGGAAGTTTCAAGAAAATTGATTCTACGCATTTTAGATATAATGAATGAAGAGCCTAGTAGGAACTACTCCATAGCTTTGAGTGGAGGAAGTACACCTGCACAATTGTTTGATTTGTGGTCGAGTGAATACAAACAGGAGACCGATTGGGATAGAATTCTTTTCTTCTGGGTAGATGAAAGATGTGTTCCTCCTACTCATTCGGATAGTAATTACGGGATGACGAAGAAGATTTTGTTGGATAAAGTCCCTATAGCCGAGGCGCAAATTTTTCGATTACAAGGCGAGGCAGACCCTGTTCTGGAAGCTGCACGTTATACCGATTTAGTGAGAGATAAGCTACAGGTTAAAAATGGCGTGCCTATATTTGATATCGTTTTATTAGGTGCGGGAGACGATGGACATACCTCATCTATCTTCCCTGGGCAAGAGGAGTTGCTCACCACAACTGCACCCTATGCGGCTTGCTATAACCCATACAATGGTCAGAAACGATTAGCATTAACGGGGCAACCTTTAATAAATGCTAATTTAACCATCTTCCTAATTACAGGACAAAATAAATCGACAGTTGTTTTAGATATGTATAAGTCGGGAGATACAGGCCCAGCGGCATATGTAGCTCATCATGCAAAACGGGTGGAACTTTATATAGATAAGGCTGCAGCTATAGAATTATAAGAAGGAGAGAACTGAAAGAAAAGGCTTGATTGTAAAAATCAAGCCTTTTTTTTTAATGAAGAGGTCGGTTTTTCACATATTTTTTGTTTATCTTGTGATAAATTTCTAGTTTTGCTTAAAGTATCTTACAAGAATAATATGTTAAAAAGAACTTTTAATCGGATTGGGGCTACTCTTTTGAAGGTGTGGAACTTCTATCTAGAAGGTTTTAGGAATATGAAACTTGGACGTATTCTTTGGATGATTATTATCATCAAGTTATGTGTAATGTTTCTTATTCTTCGCCCCTTCTTTTTTCCGCGTTTTCTATCCGATAAAACAGATAAAAAAGAGTATGTATCCAATGAGTTAATAGAACGTTCAACGATAGAAGATGAAGTTTCTTATTCAAAAATTAAATAATATTTATGATGATTGCAAGCATTGACATGTCACTGATTGATTGGTCGCGAGCGCAGTTTGCGCTCACTGCCATGTATCACTGGATTTTTGTGCCGTTAACCTTAGGACTCGCAGTGGTAATGGGGGTAATGGAGACTATGTACTACAAAACTGGTGATGAGTTTTGGAAGAAAACAGCAAAATACTGGATGAAGTTATTTGGTATAAACTTTGCTGTAGGAGTAGCCACAGGCCTCATTTTAGAGTTCCAATTTGGTACAAACTGGAGTAACTACTCTTGGTTTGTTGGCGATATCTTTGGAGCACCACTAGCTATTGAGGGAATTGTTGCTTTCTTTATGGAGGCTACTTTCATTGCAGTAATGTTCTTTGGTTGGGACAAGGTGAGCAAAGGCTTTCACTTGGCTTCTACCTGGTTAACAGGTTTGGGAGCAACCATATCAGCTTGGTGGATTCTTGTTGCCAACGGCTGGATGCAATATCCAATTGGAATGGAATTTAACCCAGATACTGTTCGTAATGAGATGGTCGATTTTATGGCTGTTGCAACATCACCTGTTGCGGTAAACAAGTTCTTCCACTCTGTTTTATCGGGTTGGGTGTTAGGAGCTGTGTTTGTTGTAGGAATTAGTTCTTGGTACTTATTAAAGAATAGAAACAAACGTTTTGCAATAGAGAGTATAAAGATTGGAGCTGTTTTTGGAATAATCTCCTCTATTTTAATTGTATGGACGGGTGATAGCTCAGGACATGTAGTTGCAAAAACACAGCCCATGAAACTAGCTGCGATAGAGGGTCTCTATCAAGGACAAGAGGGTGCCGGGCTGGTTGCTATGGGGGTGTTAGATCCGAAGAAAAAAGAGTATAACGATGGTGTTGAGCCTTTCTTATTCCGAATGGAAATTCCAAAGATGCTCTCTTTTTTAGCGGCTCGTGATATCAATGCTTTTGTTCCTGGAATTGCCGATGTTATTGAGGGAGGATATACTCAGCCTAACGGAGAGGTAGCCCTTTCGGCCGAGGAGAAGATTAAACGCGGACAGATAGCTATTACTGCTCTGCAAAAATACAAAATGGCTAAGCGAGAAAAACAGGAAGATGAAGCTCAGGTGGCCTACAATACACTAATGTCAAACATAGACTATTTTGGCTATGGGTACATTAAGAGTCCGCACGACTTAGTTCCTAATGTTCCTCTTAACTTCTACGCTTTCCGTATCATGGTTATCTTGGGAGGATACTTCATTCTCTTCTTTATTCTAGTACTCTTCTTTGTTTATAAGAAAGATTTAGCAAAGATGAAATGGATGCAATGGATTGCTTTATTAACTATTCCATTTGGATACATCGCTGGTCAGGCTGGTTGGGTGGTAGCTGAGTGTGGACGTCAGCCTTGGGCTATTCAAGACATGATGCCTGTAAATGCAGCTATATCTAAGTTAGATACAAGTTCGGTTCAGATAACTTTCTTTATCTTCTTGGTACTATTTACCATTATGCTTATAGCAGAGATTGGAATTATGATTCGTGCCATCCAAAAAGGACCAGAGGCATAAACTTTTGTTTGGGAGCATAGCTCTTAATTTGATAACTTGATTAACAGAAATCGTATGGATAATTATATCTTTTTACAACAATATTGGTGGTTGGTAGTTTCGCTACTATGTGCCATTCTTGTCTTTTTACTTTTTGTTCAAGGGGGGAATTCATTACTCTTTGAATTGGGTAAAACAGAGCAAGAAAGAAAAATGATGGTAAACTCAACCGGAAGAAAATGGGAGTTTACTTTTACAACGTTAGTTACTTTTGGAGGAGGTTTCTTCGCTTCATTTCCTCTGTTTTACAGCACAAGCTTTGGAGGAGCCTATTGGCTGTGGATGATTATACTCTTTAGTTTCGTTCTACAGGCAGTGAGTTACGAGTTTCAAGATAAAGCAGGAAATCTATTGGGTAAGAAAACGTATCAAACGTTTCTTATCATCAATGGAGTTTTAGGACCAGTCTTATTGGGTGGAGCTGTGGCTACATTCTTTACAGGTTCTAACTTCCTTGTGGATAAAGAGAATATTGTAAATGGAGCTATGCCTGTGATTAGTAGCTGGGGAAATGCTTGGCATGGTATTGATGCTCTATTTGATATTTGGAATGTGGTGTTAGGGTTGGCTGTATTCTTCTTAGCAAGAGTGCTGGGAATCCTTTACTTCATAAATAATATTGATCATAAGCCACTTAACGATCGATCAAGAAAGGTTTTAATTCCTAATACCGTTCTTTTTCTTGTTTTCTTCTTGGCTTTTGTAATTCGCACTCTTTTAGCAAAAGGATTTGCGGTAAATCCAGACTCGGGAGAGGTCTTTATGCAACCCTATAAGTACTTTATCAATTTTATTGAGATGCCTATTGTGTTGGGTGTCTTTCTAATTGGCGTGTTACTGGTATTGTATGGAATTGGAAAAACATTATTTAAATCGGCCTACACGAAAGGAATTTGGTTTGCTGGAATAGGAACGGTTTTTACTGTTTTAGCACTGTTGTTAGTTGCAGGGTTTAATAATACAGCCTACTATCCTTCAAACTTAGATTTACAGAGTTCGCTGACTCTTGCAAACAGTTGTTCTAGTCACTTTACCTTGAAGGTGATGACCTATGTCTCTTTCCTTGTTCCTTTTGTTATTGCATATATCTTTTATGCTTGGAGGAGCATTGATAGTGAAAAAATTGATGCCGAAGAGATGGCTTCAAGTAAACATACTTATTAATTACTGAGGGTGATGAAATATAAAAGGCGATTCAAACTTGAATCGCCTTTTTATATATCATTTAACTCAATCTTTTAGCAAAGATACGATCTCGGAGTCGGGTGCTAAGAATAACAAAAGTGGTAAGACCTTCACCAACACCAACTGCTACCCATATTCCAACAACTCCCCACCACCGAGGTAGAAGAAGAAAACAGATGATGGGCATTACCCCTCGTAAGATTGTAAACAGTGTTGCTCGTTTGGTGTTTCCTATGCTCATGTAAAAGCCAATAACGGCAATGTTTACCGCAAAAAAGAGATAGTCTACCGAAAAGAGTGGAAGTCCTTCACTTGCATATACCCAAGCATCACTTGCTGTATTTGCTATAAAAAGTGTGACGATTTGATCACCAAAGAGAAAGGTGACAAGAACAAATAGGAGACCAAAGCCTAATGCAGTGCCTAAGGCTAGTTTGAAGGTATCAGTCACCCTTTTCTTGGACTTTAGTCCATAGTTGTAGCTTATGATGGGCTGTGCCGATTGTATGGTGGCATTAAAGACCATAAAGATAATAGGAAAGAGATAACCAATGATGCTAAATGCTGCTACACCGTTTGTTCCTAAGTGATTTTTAAAAACATAGTTTCCAGTTAGTAGCATTAAAGCAATAGTAACCTCGCTTAAGAAAGCCGAAACCCCTAACTGCATCACACGATTGGACTCTTTCAAAGCAAATTTTATGCTTTTGAGCTTTAGCTTGATTCTTTTTAGCTTGACTTGTGGTGAGCGTTTTATCATGTAGTAGAGCATGATGATTACAGCAACACTTTCACCTATCGCTGTAGCTATGGCAGCTCCAAAAAGTCCCCATTTAAAGATAAAAATAAAGATGTAGTCCAGTACAATATTTATTGTAGTTCCTATAATAAGGCACCACATGGCTACGTTAGGCTTACTCAGTCTAACGAAAAAAGGGAGAGAGTTCATTAGTGCTAATACAACAGAAAAAAGAGTATACCAAAAAAGGTATTCGGCAGCCAGTTCATAGAGTCCATCCGGACATCCTAGAAACTTGAGCGTAGTGTAGGGCTTTGAGATAGCAGCTATCGTAAACAGGGCCACAAAAATAGTAGAGACTACAGTTGCTTGAGTTGCATTGATACTAGCTGCCTTATATTTTCCTTTCGATAAGTTTATTGAGGCTAGAATAGCTCCACCCATCCCAAACATCAGTCCAACTCCCGTGGTGAAAATATAGAGGGGAGAGGCAATATTTACTGCTGCCAATGCATCGCTACCAACTCCTCTACCAACAAAAATACCATCGGTAGTGATAAAAACAGCAGAGAAAATCATACCCAATACGGTTGGGAGAAGTTGTTTGGTAAATAGGCGGCTTACTTTCGTCTTTCCAAAATCTATCGTTTTACTTTGCATAAAAAATCTATATTAAATCGTAAAAAACGACTTATACTGAGGTTATTAAAATTAAAAGAGAAAAAGAAAAAAAGAAATGCTGTACTACCTTATATATAGGTCTGTTTAGAGGGCCTAAACATACAGCATATAATGCACTCGCAAATGATGCGATGTTTTATAAAAATAGGTTTTGTGTAGTAGAGGATAGACCTCAGTAGAGATAGCGTGGTGTCTTTCGTTGAACCTCTATTCGCACACCGAATCCACTAGAAGACTTGAGCTCAAAGGCTCCTTTAAAATCATTCCGCTCCCAAGGTAAAGCCGAGGGGTCTATGCGTCTTCTTCCAGAGGCATCATACTGTCCGTATGTATTTAACCTTAATTTATCATTGAGTTTAAAGCTACTTGAATAGATAGACTCTATGCCTGTAGAGTAGAGGGGTGAGCCAAATCCATAAGAGGAGGGACCTAGTAAAAGAGTGCTTTTCCCATAACTCGCAGCTTGATCTGTGAAAATTCTTTGGTTGTAATCAACAGGTAGTTCAAACAGGTTGAAATCGGTAGGAGATAGCAAACTTGGCTTTATGGCCATTAAGGTCATATCCAGTAGAAAATCACCATACTGTTGTATGCCTGCAGTGGGTTCATTAGCAGGTAGTTCTCTCTGACTAAGCTCTTGTGCCGACAGAAAGAAGGGGAAAAAAAAGAGTAATATGGATAAATAAACTTTTCTCATACATAAATGCTCTCTTCACAAAGATAAGCTATTTTCTCCTAAAGGAGAAAGGGAGCTAACTTTCTAATTGTTAATCTACTTTAATAGTAAGTACTCATTTTTGTCAAAGCTTAATATGTAGATGATGTTTAAGGAGTCATTAGGAAGTAATGATCTAATTTAAAAGTTTAAAAAGAGATTAAGGTTAGGTGTTAAAACCTTTATGGGGAGATTTTTTGTTGACTCTACTTCTTTTGTAAATTTAACTTGTAGGGTGTTTTAATACCAAATAGAACGGGCATAAGTGCTAATTTATTTGTAAATTCGCACACTTTGGTAAGTGAAACTATTGAAAACCCCTCTATTATACAGTATGAAAACAGATATTGAAATTGCTAGGAGTATTCGTTTGAAAAACATCAACGATGTTGCCCAACAAGTAGGCATTCCTTGTGAAAAAATCGAGAATTACGGTCGTAATATTGCTAAAGTTCCAGAGTCATTAATCAATGAAGAGCAAGCTAAGAAGAGTAATCTAATCTTAGTTACAGCGATAACTGCAACGAAAGCAGGTATAGGGAAAACCACAGTCTCTATCGGCTTAGCATTAGGTTTAAACAAGCTTAAGAAGAGGGCTGTTGTGGCCTTGCGTGAGCCCTCATTAGGTCCCTGTTTTGGAATGAAAGGCGGAGCTGCTGGAGGAGGATATGCACAAGTTCTTCCTATGGAGAAAATAAATCTTCACTTTACAGGAGACTTCCATGCAATAACCTCTGCGCATAACATGATCTCTGCTTTATTAGATAACTATCTTTACCAAAATCGCTCCAAAGGTTTTGCTCTTAAAGATATCTTATGGAAACGGGTTCTTGATGTGAATGATCGCTCTTTACGAAACATTGTAGTAGGTTTAGGAGCTAAAACTAATGGAATTACTCAAGAGGCAGGTTTTGATATTACAGCTGCTTCAGAAATCATGGCTATTTTGTGTTTAGCTACAGATACAGACGATTTAAGACGTAGAATAGAGAATATCTTATTGGGTATAACTTACGACAATAAACCTTTTACCGTAAAAGATCTTGGAGTTGCGGGGGCTATTGCAGTTCTGTTAAAAGATGCTATTCATCCTAATCTGGTTCAGACAACCGAAAATACACCTGCATTTATTCATGGCGGACCCTTTGCCAATATAGCACACGGATGTAACTCTATCTTGGCTACTAAAATGGCGATGAGTTTTAGCGACTACACGATAACAGAGGCTGGTTTTGGTGCAGATTTAGGCGCCGAAAAGTTCTATAATATTAAATGTAGAAAAAGTGGGTTGCAACCTAAGCTTACTGTAATTGTAGCAACGGCTCAAGGTTTAAAAATGCATGGTGGAGTTTCACTTTCGGAGATTAAGAAGCCCAATATTCAAGGTTTAAAAGATGGTTTTGCCAATTTAGATAAGCACATTAAGAACCTACAAGGATTTGGCCAAACGGTTATCGTTGCTTTCAACAAATATAATACCGATACAGAGGAGGAGATTGAGGCCATTCGTAGTCATTGTGAAGATGAACTAGGGGTTGGCTTTGCTGTTAACTCTCCTTTTGCTGAAGGGGGAGAGGGGGCCGTTGAGCTTGCACAGCTCGTTGTTGATACCATAGAAAGTAAGCCTTCAAAACCCTTGCAATTTACCTACGAGTTGGAAGACTCTATCGAAGAGAAGATAACTAAAGTAGCTAAGACCATTTATGGTGCTAAGCAGGTCATTCTATCGGCGGCTGCACAGCGAAAGGTTAAACAGCTGGAAGAGATGGGATATACAAACTTCCCTGTCTGTATAGCAAAGACTCAATACTCTTTCTCTGCCGATGATAAGGCATATGGATTACCTACCGATTTTGATTTCCACATCATGGATCTTGTAATTAATAGTGGCTCTGAGATGATCGTAGCAATAGCAGGACAGATATTACGCATGCCTGGTCTGCCAAAAGAGCCACAAGCAATGCATATCGATATAGTTAATGGAGAAATTGAAGGATTAAGCTAACTTAATTTTATTAAACTCTAGTAATAAGTCATAAATAAAGGTTCAGGAATTCCTGAACCTTTATTTATGTTATAAGTAGTCTCTATTCCCTCTTAATAAATAAAAAATACTCAGCTTGCTTTCGCATAATAAAGTGTTCGGCAAACCTTAATTGAGGTAGATACGAATTGATAAGTTGAAAGTTGATCTATGGAAAGAGCCCTACCAAACACTTATCTAAGCGTCTGATAGGGCTCTCTTAAATTGTTAGTAACGCTGGGTGTACTTCCTTGGTTTTACACAACCTCCTTGTTACTCTTGAATAGGTTTAATAGGCAAAGATAGGGTAATCTTTCATTCTTTCGTTTACTCGTTTTCTAACCTGAGCTATTGTTTCATCACAATCAACATTTGATAAAACAGTTTCAATCATTTCAGCAATCTCTACCATTAAGTCTTCTTTAGCTCCTCTTGTTGTAATAGCAGGAGTACCTAGGCGAATACCAGAGGTTTGGAAAGCCGATCTTGAGTCGAAAGGAACCATGTTTTTATTTACAGTAATATCTGCTTTAACCAATGCTTTTTCTGCTACTTTTCCAGTTAGATCTGGATACTTAGTACGTAAATCTACCAACATAGAGTGGTTATCTGTACCTCCAGAGGTTATTCCAAAGCCTCTTTTAATTAACTCTTCAGCCAAGACCTTTGCATTTTTTTGAACTTGCTGTTGATAAAGTTTAAAGCTTGGATCAAGAGCTTCACCAAAGGCTACCGCTTTTGCAGCAATAACATGTTCTAGAGGTCCTCCTTGTGTTCCAGGAAAGACAGCAGAGTCGAGTAGCTGAGACATCATTCTAACCTTTCCTTTTCGGGTTTTTAATCCCCAAGGATTTTCAAAATCTTTTCCAAGCAAAATAATACCTCCTCGTGGTCCGCGAAGTGTTTTATGCGTAGTAGAGGTTACTATATGTGCATGTTTGAGAGGGTTTTCTAGTAAGCCTGCAGCAATTAAGCCAGCAGGGTGAGCCATATCAATCATGAGTAATGCACCAATCTTGTCTGCAATCTCTCTCATACGTTTGTAATCCCACTCTCTAGAATAGGCAGAACCTCCTCCAATGATTAGCTTGGGGCGCTCTTTTAAAGCAACCTCCTCCATTTGATCATAATCGACTAAACCAGTCTCTTGATCTACATTGTATTCACATGGAGTGTATAGTATTCCCGAAGAGTTTACTGTTGCACCGTGAGAAAGATGACCACCATGAGCTAAATTAAGTCCAAGGAATTTATCTCCAGGTTTTAAAACAGCTAAAAGAACAGCTGCATTTGCTTGTGCACCCGAATGAGGTTGAACATTGGCCCACTCTGCACCAAATAGTTTTTTTACTCGATCGATAGCCAACTGTTCACTCTTGTCTACTACCTCACAACCACCATAGTAGCGTTTTCCGGGGTATCCTTCTGCATATTTGTTGGTTAAGCAGGAGCCCATAGCTTCCATTACCTGTTGGCTAACAAAGTTTTCAGAGGCTATTAGCTCGATTCCTTTAAGCTGGCGTTGATGCTCCTCTTCAATGATGTCGAAAATTACGTTGTCTCTTTTCATTATGTTTGTTTTTATAAAAAGTAATAAGGCTTACCTTACCATTAAAATAATACTCCGAGAGAGAAACTAATAACATTGTCGCGTCTATTAAATGTCATGGGTTTTTTCTCTCCTTCTGCTGTTAAGAGTGAAACAGATTGTGATATGTTATTGAATACTTGTTCGTAGGTAAAATCAAAGAAAAAGTTGGAAACACTCACACCAACACCTATTACCCCTCCAATGTTAAATGGCCGCAAATCCTCTTCTATAGCTGCTCCACCAAAATTCTCATAGGTAAATTTTGCTTTACTGTTCCAAATATACCTTACTTTTGGACCAACAAAGAAGCACATTTGATACGGAGACTTTTTAATAAAGTTATACCCATAAACAAAAGGTAGGTCAATGCTATGAATGGTTGAGTTGATTGAGGCATAATTGGGGGTTAAAGCGCTGCCTCTACTTTTGTTATTCTGTACTTCAGCATAGTCAAAATTAGTCTGACTTTTATTGATGTTGTACGATAACGAAGGTTGAATGAAGTGTTTCTTGAAGTTGATTCTTGTTAATAAGGAGACGTAATA
>JASLCM010000001.1 GCA_030151845.1 Bacteroides sp. | reverse complement strand
GAGTAGCGAAGCTTACTATATGAAGAAGTATTAAAAATGGGACTTAGAATATAAGTCCCATTTTTTTGTATAAAAGGGAACTTTATCGACTTTTGATAATGATGCCATTAATATAGTGGGTTTAGCAATTTTTATAAATTAATTTTTAATAAAAAAGGTATATATATGCTCTGTGCCTTTATTAAATATACACTCCATATAAGTATAAGGCTGCTCTGTGTCATAAGAATGAAACTTTATAAAGTGTTAAAAAACAAGATGATTTTGTTGATCTTTTTGATGAAATTTTTCGTATTCCACTTATGGTTGTAATATGTTGAATATGAGTTGACTTTATCTTAAAATTCAGAGTCGTATATACTGTTTTATGTTGTCTTCTTTCGTGAAGTAGGTGGCTGCTTTGCTTAAAGAAAGTGTTGATACTTCTTCTTTATAGTAAAAAAAGGCTTATATTTGCAACTACATAAAAAAATTAAATTATGGATTATAATATTAATACAGTGATCTTTCCGAATATATGTTAACTAATATAGGGCTAACCGTAAGTTATATGAACTATTATCTACTGTATTGATATTCCATTGCAAGATGTAAAAATGAAATAATCACGAATCTTTATTATAGTATTCATTCAATTTTAATTAATGAGACAAAAAAATTATCGATTTACTTTGGTTGTAGCGATAATGCTGCTACTTCCCTCTTTGTCTATCAAAGCACAAAATGTAGCTATCAAGACAAACTTACTCTATGATGCAACAGCCACTTTTAATGGTGGAGTTGAATTTGCTATGGGCAAGAAGTGGACTATGGATTTATCTGCAAACTATAACCCATTTACCTTTAGCGACAATAAAAAATGGAAACATTGGATGGTGCAGCCCGAAGCCAGATACTGGCTTTGTGAAAAATGGAATGGTCACTTCTTTGGTGTTCATGCCCATGGCGGTCAGTTTAACGTTGGAAACTTAGATAGTTCTTTTAAGTTTTTAGGTATAGACTTTGAAAAGTTTAAAGACCATCGTTACGAAGGATGGTTCATTGGAGGCGGTATTTCGTATGGATACTCATGGATGTTGTCTAAACACTGGAACTTTGAAGCCGAAATAGGCATAGGTTACGCACATTTCGACTTCGATAAATACAGGTGTGAGAAGTGTGGTGAGAAGCTCAGCGAGGGCAAGAAAAACTATGTTGGACCAACAAAGGCAGCATTAAACTTGGTGTATATATTTTAATAAAGGAAGACAATGAGAAAGATAACAACAATACTTGCAATATTAATCGCATCAACCATGGCCTACGGACAAACTTTGCTCAATGGTCAGGTTGAAATTACGAAGAAAGAGATCGTTAAAGAGGGCGATTTAGTCTCTGTAGATCTACTTTTGGACCTCTCTAAACTAGAAATAAAGTCCAATGAACTATATGAGTTAACCCCTTCATTTGTGAGTGAGGGTGAGACAGAGCTATTGCCTAAAATACAAATTGTAGGTAGAAAGAAAGATCTCTTTCTAAAAAGGAACGAGAAAGATCCTTATGGATATAGAATACGTCGCCAAAACAGAAAAAATCAAGAGTTTCATTATCAGGTAATAGTTCCTCACAAAGAGTGGATGAATAACTCTACTTTTTTAATGGATGAAGACAAGTGTGGATGTAACTCTGTTGTATTGGCATCTGCTCAAAACAGCATAACTAACGTGGATTTAATCAAGGAGTTTATTCCTTCATTGGTTTTTATAAAACCCGAAGCAGAGGTTAAAAATAGAAATGAAGTGGGTAAGGCCTATTTAGATTTCCAAGTTGGTAAAACAAATATACTTGAGAACTTTAGGAATAACCCAGCGGAATTAGCAAAGGTAAACAAGCTCTTTAATACAATTAATTGCGATGAAAATCTAGCAATTAAAGGAGTAACCATTCATGGATATGCATCACCCGAAGGTTCATATAGTTTGAACAGTAGGTTAGCTGCTGAACGTGCTCAAGCCTTTAAACAATACTTAACTTCAAAACATCACTTTAGAGGAGTTGCTATTGAGGTAAATCACACCCCAGAAGACTGGGTAGGCTTGCGTGAATACGTAGCAAACTCAACCATCGATAACAAAGAGGCTATCCTCTCTATTATCGATAACCGTATGGATTACGACCCTAAAGAGTGGAAGCTAAAATCGACTTATCCCGAACAGTATAAGGAGCTGCTTCAAAATTGTTATCCAACATTGAGAAGATCAGAGTATGTAATAAACTATACCATACGTGCGTTCTCTGTTGAGGAGGCAAAAGCCCTTCTTAAAACCAAACCTCAACTATTAAGTTTAGAGGAGATGTATCTTATTGCTCAAACTTATGAAGTGGGAAGCGATGAGTTCCAGGAGGTTTTCGATATAGCTGTTCGCATGTATCCTAAAGATCCAATTGCCAACTTAAATGCTGCAAACATCAGCCTCTCTAAAAAGAATTTAGAAGATGCTCAAAGATACCTAGATCGGGTAGAAGGTGATAGAGCCGAGAAGATTCATGCACAAGGTGTATTGGAAGCAATGAAAGGTAATCTGCAAGAGGCAAAAAAACTCTTTGAAAAGGCAGAGCAATTGGGAATATCTGAGGCAAGAGAAAATTTAGAGAAGATAAAATAGAGATTATAAATAGAAATTGTTAAACACTAATTTTTTGAGAAATGAAAATTAAAAATTTATTATTGGTAGCATTATTGGCTATAGGATTGGTTTCTTGTAGTAACGATGATGAGCCACAGGTTAAAAATGAAGGCAATGCATGGACCTCATTTAGCATCGCCTTACCATCTGCTAAAACAACAAGAGCAGACAAAGGAGAGACAGAAGAGGGAACAATAGATGAGCAAGCTGTTGAAGCTGTTAGAGTAGTTCTGTATAATAACAACTTAGTTGCTTATGCTTTTGACTTAGATGTAAAGACCGATGGAGAGGCAAATTTCAATGGTAATGATGTTTTAGAAAATGCAACAAAAAGTGTTTTTGAAACAAAAGCACAAAAAGTAAAAAAACAAGATTAC
>JASLCM010000246.1 GCA_030151845.1 Bacteroides sp. | reverse complement strand
GATTATAGAGAGAAGGAGTAAGCACAGTAGATGACTCTTTATATTTAATTTCAACTTAAGCTAAAATTAAAGTTTCAATTTTATAGAAGGTGTTTCAAAACTTATTTTTTGCATACACAAACTTATAAGCTGAAACTACCACTCTTAAAAGCAAAGAAAAGAGCCCTATCAAACACTCTATTTGAGTGCAGATGGGACTCTTTTATATTTTAAACTATAAGTAGTAACTTTGGGTAGTACTCATTTGGGGTTTGACACACTTTCTTATAAACTATTCGCTACAAGTTCACTGGGTAAATAACTAAATGCTCTCTTACAGTTCTCTGTAATACGTTGCCACTCCTTATTGACAATTACCTCCTTAGGAAAAAGCTTAGAGCCAAGCCCTATACAGGTAACTCCAGATCGAAACCATGTTTCAATACTTTCTCTGGTTGCTTCTACCCCACCAGTTACCATAAGGCGGCTCCAGGGTAATGGCCCTAATACATTCTTTATAAAACTAGGCCCCCCCACATTACCCGCAGGAAACACTTTTACGATTTCTGCCCCAAATTCTTGGGCAACACCTATCTCTTTAACAGATCCACAGCCAGGGATATAGCCCACTTGTCTTGAGTTACAAAGGCGTGCAACCTCCTCTGTAAAATAAGGACTAACTACAAAGTCTGCGCCACATTGTATATAGAGTGCAGCTGTTGGCGCATCTAATATTGAGCCAACTCCTAATGCCATATCTGCTAAGGAATCTCTACACCATTTTGATAGTTCTTGAAACACTTCGTGAGCAAAATCTCCACGGTTCGTAAACTCGAACACTCGAACACCACCTGTATAACATGCTGTTATTACCGATTTTACAGTTTCTATATTTTCATTATAAAAGACAGGAACAATGGGTTTATCTAGAATTTTCTTATATACTTCTAATCGCTTGTACTTTGCCATCGTATTTTACAGTTTAAAGGTTAATGTGACCTTAAAGATAAAGGATTTATCGAAATACAGATGGACATAAATAGAACAAAGCTCCTCATTCTGCGTAGAAATGAGGAGCTTTGTTCTTCTATGAATAGCAAATAGTTAAAAGAAATAGGTAGCGGAGATTTGCCATAACTTTACATGATCCCCTTTTATTTCTGATTTAACATCTCCAACATTCTTAAACTGTTCCACCTCGAAGGTCTTGGAGAATGGGATATAATAGTTTAACCCCACTTGAAAGCGTCTTAGCAAATTCACTCCAGCACCTAAGTTTACTCCTACATTGGATTTCTTATTAATTATCTTATAATCATCAAGTTCTTTATCTGATGAGAAATTAAAGAAGAAATCTGGTCCTGCCGAAAAATAGATGCCTGCCAAACTGGAAAACCCAATGTTGTATTTTAAATTAATAGGTATTGCTATACCGTTTTGCCCAATATGCTTCTTCAAATCTTCGGAAGCATTTTTTATAGTAAAGTCACCTCCTCTATGTGTATAAAGAATAGCTGCATCAGCTCCTATTCCAATTATAGGAATCGTACACTCTAAAACCGGACCAACAAAAAAGCCGGTATAGCTCTTACTCTTAAGATTCTTTACATCAAAGCTTGGTTGTGACATACTTAAACCTGTCTTGACTCCCATCTTTATCTGAGAGTATGATTTTACAGGAAATGCAACAACAAGCAGTACTATAAGCGTTCTAACTATATTTTTCATATTTGTAATTTTTCCAATCAGTATACTCATAACAATACTATTGTTCTTTTAGTTCAATAAATAGTAATAAAAAAAGAGCCGATTGCTCAGCTCTTTCTAGGGATAGATATTAATTATCTTCTAATATTCGTCCTCGTTAAAAAAGAAATCCTCCTTACTTGGGTAGTCCGGCCATATATCTTCAATGCTTTCATAAATCTCTCCCTCATCCTCCATCTCTTGTAAGTTCTCTATAACTTCAAGCGGAGCTCCTGATCTCATTGCATAGTCAATAAGTTCATCTTTTGTAGCAGGCCAAGGTGCATCCTCTAATTTTGATGCCAATTCTAAAGTCCAATACATAGTTTAAAGTGTTTAATATGTGAATATAGATTTTTCATATTTCGAGCAAATGTATAATAAAAATCATCATTTACAACTATTATTCCAACTAATTTCAGAACCACCATTAGAAAGTGTTAATTTTCGAGATAATGTAAAGAAATAGTCAGAGAGTCGGTTGATAAAGGCTAAGAGCTCATCAGAAACAAGAACATAGTCTGACAGTGCCAAGATTCTTCTTTCTGCTCTTCTACAAACTGTTCTGCAAACATGTGCCTGTGCTCCTTCCCGAGATCCTCCGGGTAAAATGAAGTTTTGCAAGGAGGGCAATAGTCCATCAATACGGTCTATCTCTCTCTCTATTAAATGTGTATGCTCTTCTTTTATTAATGAGGAACAGTGAAGCTCAACCTTCGTTTGATCGGTTGCTAAGTTAGAACCTACAGAGAAAAGCAGGTTTTGAATGGTTTGAATAAACTTATAATCTTCTTGTTCTACATAGGTTGCCAAAAGTCCCATATGTGCATTAAGCTCGTCTATCGTTCCATAAGCCTCTAATCGAAGATCTGTTTTAGGAACTCGTGTTCCTCCTATAAGACCAGTGGTACCTTTATCACCTGTCTTTGTATATATTAAGCTCTTTTTCATAAGGTTTATATAATAAAAAAATACTACAAACAACTAAAAGTTCACAATATAATCTTGTTTATTCTTTTTCTTATCGAAAAAAAGAAGATATGTTGTATAAAGATCAAATGTCACACGGATTTCTTCAGCGGTACGGAGCTGCTTCCAATGACGCCTAAAATCTTTAATTTGATAAAACCTAGGCTCTATTATCATCATACTATATGGTGGTATAGATCCTTTTAACCGACTAAGTTCATCAATTATCTCAACGGCTTCTCCTCTTATAAAAAAGAGATCAACTGGACATTGAACTTTTCCCGAGCAAAACTTAACACCACTTTTTCCAGCTAAAATGTATTTTTCATCTATAGGTTCTGCTCCAAATAAATAAACAGTATTAGGTTGAAGATAGTTCGATAAACGGAGTAATAATTTAAGCTCAGAAATACGAGATTTATCTTCTAACGTAAGCTGCTTATTTAATAATGAGTAAGCATAGTAAGGCAATTTCTGATAGATAACGTCTGTTATGAGCTGGAAAGCAAAGGGTGAGTGAACACCATAGCCTTTTCGATACCTTATTCTTTTTAGCCAAAGCCAAGTTTTTCTCAAACGATTCATAAGCTATTATATAAAAAAAGTGGTAAAAACAGATGCTTTCACCACTTATATATTGTATCAAAAGAGATTACTCTTCTGTTGTTTCTTCTACTGCTACTTCTGCTTCGTTAGAAGATTTTTTAGATCTACGAGTACGACGTTTCTTAGTTTTCTTACCAGAAGACATGTTCTCGTTATAGTCTACAAGTTCAATAAAACACATCTCAGCATTGTCGCCTAGACGGTTACCTAACTTAATGATACGAGTATAACCTCCTGGACGATCTGCTACTTTAACAGAAACATTTTGGAATAGTTCTACTAATACCTCTTTGTCTTGTAATTTACTGAAAACAACACGACGTGAGTTAGTGGTATCGTTTTTTGATCTTGTTATTAGAGGCTCAACGAATTGCTTTAAAGCTTTTGCTTTAGCAACGGTCGTAGTGATTCTTTTGTGCCTAATTAGAGAGCACGCCATGTTTGAAAGCATTGCTTCTCTGTGAGCGGCAGTACGACTCAAATGGTTGAAATTTTTCTTATGTCTCATTTTTATTCTTTATCTAATTTGTATTTAGAAATATCAGTTCCAAATGATAGATTCAGACTCCCAAGCAAATCATCAAGCTCTGAGAGCGATTTCTTACCAAAATTCCTGAATTTAAGTAAATCTGTCTTATTGTATTGAACTAAGTCACCAAGAGTCTCTACGTTTGCCGCTTTTAAACAGTTTAAAGCACGAACAGAAAGATCTATATCTACAAGTTTAGTCTTTAACAACTGACGCATGTGAAGAACTTCTTCATCAAACTCCTCGTTTCCATCACTATCGCCTGAGTCAAGTGTTATCTTCTCATCAGAAAATAACATAAAGTGATGAATTAAAATTTTAGCAGCTTCTTTCAATGCATCTTTAGGATGAATTGAACCATCTGTATCAATTTCTAAAACTAACTTTTCATAGTCAGTCTTTTGTTCAACACGATAATTTTCTACGAAGTACTTAACGTTACGAATCGGAGTGAAAATAGAATCGATAGGAATTACATTCACATCGGTACAGTAATCACGATTTTCTTCTGAAGGTACATACCCTCTTCCTTTATTAATCGTCAACTCTATTTGTAGAGATGCGTTAGCTTCTGCATCTAGGTGACAAATAATTAATTCAGGATTTAACACTTCAAACCCAGTTAAATATTTACCAATGTCACCCGCTCTAAACTCATTAAGATTTTCGATTGTGATACTTACTTTTTCACTTTCAAACTCTTCAACTACCTGCTTAAACCTAACCTGTTTTAGGTTAAGTATAATATTGGTAACATCCTCCTTAACACCTGGAACACTTGCAAACTCGTGTTCAACGCCATCAATTTTGATGGTGGTGATAGCAAAACCTTCTAATGAAGAAAGTAGAATACGACGTAGAGCATTGCCGACAGTAATACCAAATCCTGGTTCTAAAGGACGGAATTCAAATTTTCCGCACTTCGGATCCGCTTCTAACATCAATACTTTATCAGGTTTTTGAAATGCTAATATGCCATGAAATTAATTATTATTTAGAGTACAATTCTACGATTAGTTGTTCTTTAATATTTTCTGGAATATCTTCTCTCTCTGGTATGTGTAAAAACTTACCTAACTTCGAGCTATCATCCCATTCCAACCAAGCGTACTTACTATGATTAACACCAGCTAATGCATTTGTTATCACTTCTAGAGATTTAGATCTTTCTCTTACACCAACAAGCTGACCTGGTTGTACTAAGTAAGACGCAATGTCTACCACTTTACCGTCAACTACAATGTGTTTGTGATTTACAAGTTGTCTAGCTGCAGCACGTGTAGGTGCAATACCTAAACGATAAACTACGTTATCTAATCTTGATTCTAAAAGCTGTAACAATATTTCACCTGTAATACCTTTTTTAGCTTCTGCTTTTTTGAAAAGGTTACGGAATTGTTTTTCTAAAACACCGTAGGTATATTTTGCTTTTTGCTTCTCACGAAGTTGTATACCATATTCTGATGTTTTTCTTCTTCTCGAATTGCCGTGTTGTCCTGGAGGGTAATTCTTCTTAGATAAAACTTTATCTGCTCCGAAAATACCTTCACCGAATTTACGAGCAATTTTTGATTTTGGTCCAGTATATCTAGCCATTTTCTTATTATTAAATTATTCAATTTATGAATACCTTAATTCGTTACAGCCGCGATTACAGAGAAGAAAGTGATATGCAATCCAAAAACGAATTAAGATCAAATTATAAACTATACTAAACTCTACGTCTTTTTGGAGGACGACAACCGTTGTGTGGCAATGGAGTAACATCAACAATTTCTG
>JASLCM010000187.1 GCA_030151845.1 Bacteroides sp. | reverse complement strand
TGCAAATGCAATGATTCCCTCTGCACTTCCTAAAACCACATCGTTGTTTTTTCGAATAATTCCAGAGTTGGGATTAAAATGCGTTGATTGTAATCCTTGATCTTTTGTCCAATTCCTAAAGCTTTCTTGGGTAAGATTAAAGCTAGATAGCCCTGCCTCTGTCGCTAATAGCAGTCTTTTACCACACGTTGAAAGGATTGTTCGAATACTGTTTGAAACCAAAGAGCTATTCGTTACTGTATAGTGTGAGAAGTCTCCATTAGCAACGTAATATATAATTAGTCCTGAAGTACTAGTTCCAATAAAAAGATTTTTATCCTTGTCCTGATAAAGGGAGTAAATGGGTGTTATTCCAGAAGGTAAGTCTAGCTGACTCAAAGCACCATTCTCCTTATCCAGAATGTAGAGTCCTTTTGCCGTACCTAACCACAAGGTTTCTTCATCTCTATCCAGCATTGTATAAACAGCTGGAATATCTTCATATTTCTTTAAAAGTCCATCATTATAACTCACTCGTTGCAAATTATAATTTCCTCCTATCCAAATATCTCCTACGGAGTCTTTAAATAGGAGATTAACATAGCGATCACTAATTAAGTCGGCATTATAAATGGTAGGATCTACCTTTTTTACGGTCTTTCCTTTCTTCTGAATTTCATAGATTGCTGCACCAAAACCTGAGACCCAAACTACTCCCGGCTTTACCTCACAAATGGATAAGAATATATTGTTTTGACGTCTATTGATGGAGAAGTCTGTCATAAATGAACTCCAACGTCCATTGTTACTTTCATATAAGCTTACTCCATTATTAGTAGCAAACCACAAATCTTCATCACTATCTTCAAGGACAGCGTTTACTTCATCGTTAACTACCGACTGATTATTTCCAATGGCATGCTTTATCCATCGATAGCTTGTGCGATTGTTGTATCTAATTGTTACTCCCATTGGGAAGTTAGCCAGCCAAATTCTCTCATCTTGATCAATGTGTAAATCGGTTATATAGTTTCCATTCATTCCATTGCTACTATTGTAAGTAGCCACAATGTATGGCGATAAGGTATGGTCTTCAAGGTCCATTTTATAGACCCCTCCTCCATCCGTTGCTATTAACAATTCATTTTTAGAGAAAAGCTTTATGCTATTTACAGAGAAGTTTCCAAAAGAGGTATGAACATGCTCAATCTGATGATTGACTACATCGTAAACAACAATCCCTTTTAAATCGGTCCCTATAACAAGTAACTCTAACCCTTCGTGATAGTACATCTCATTTACATGTCCATCAGTTTCAAGCTCTTTGCGTAAAATTAATGATCCATTTTGAAGAGTTGCATAGTTAACCCCCTTCTTCGTTCCTAAGTAAAAATGAGTAGAGTCTACTTGTTCTATGGAGTAGATATCTTTGGTTAAAAGATCAGATACTTGTAAGAGTTTTTCGCTTTCCGAGTTATAAATAGACAATGTATCAGAAGTAGCTAACCAGAATCGGTTATTATCATCAACATAGGCTGTGTTGACTAAAGGGGAATTGTATGAACGATTAGGTAAACTATAAAATAGTTCGAACCTATCTTTTAGCGCGTCGTATCGGTATACTTTACCTTGTCTACCTATTTCGTAGAGCTCGTTATGTGGAGTGATAAATAACCAGCTAAAATTTAAAGGAGAATCTAAATATTGATCTCCGTCATAGAGTTTATAATGAACAAATTCAGTACCATCGTATCGATCAATACCCTCATAGGTCAAAAACCACATAAATCCCTTTTGATCCTGCTGAATCGTATAAACCCTTCGGTTACTCAATCCATCAGATACCCCAAGGTATTTATAGGTCTGTCCATAAAGCGCTACTTGTGTAAAAAGTAGAATTAAAAACAGCAGTCTTCTCATGTAATTTTGTCGTTTTTAGCTTACTGTTTTGGAAGTTATAGAATAACAAAACTAACCAATGTTTTCCGCATTTCAAAATATAGATATACTCTTATCTATATAAAAAAAGTAGTGCTCTTGCTTGATTAGAACAAGCTTATTGAGCACTACTTCTTATTTAGATTTAATTCTTATTCTATTTTTTTATTGTTTTAATCCAATTGTAAGCATTAACAAAAGCCTCTATCCATGGAGTTACTTGATCTGACTCTACACGATCAGCGGGATAATATCCATTTTGCCATGGGAATATGGCACGCTCTAAGTGTGGCATCATTGCTAAATGACGTCCATCCTTACTTGCAAGTCCAGCTATCGAATAATCGGATCCATTTGGATTTCCTGGATACTCAGCATAGTTATACTTCGCAACAACGTGATATTTATCCTCCTCATAAGGTAGTGAGAAGCGTCCTTCACCATGAGCCACCCAAATACCAAGCTTACTTCCTGAAAGGGAGTTCATCATTATAGAGTTGTTCTCAGGGATTTCAACAGAAATAAAACTTGATTCAAATTTTAAGGAGTTATTATGCCTCATCTTAGCTGGTTCTGAATGCTCAGGATTAATAAGTCCTAATTCCATCATTAACTGACAGCCGTTACAAATACCTAAGGTAAGAGTGTCTTCTCTCTCATAGAATCTCTGTAAGGTCTCTTTAGCCTTATCATTGTATAAGATTCCTCCAGCCCAACCTTTTGCAGAACCTAGTACGTCTGAGTTAGAAAATCCTCCACAAAATACTACTAAGTTTATGTCTTCCAATGTCTCTCTGCCAGAAATGAGATCTGTCATAGTCACATCCTTTACATCGAATCCAGCTAAGAAAAGAGCATAAGCCATTTCTCGCTCACCATTGGTTCCCTTCTCTCGAATAATAGCAGCTCGTACTCCGGATTCCTTCTTACGATTAGGATCTAGTTTAAACTGACTTAGTTTTCCTGTAAAATTGGGAAGAATATTAAACGCTATTGGTTGTTTTTTATAGTTCTTGTGACGAGCTTCTGCACATGCTATAGCTGTCTGCTTTTTATCCAACAAATAAGAGGTATGGTACCACACATCGCGTAATTCATCTATTGGTAAGGAGATCTTTGTTTCATCTTTTTGTATCGATAGCGTTCTCTCTTTCATAGGTTTCCCTAACGCTATGAAACCAACTCCTAGCTCATCTAGTCGCTTACTTACCTCGGGTAAGTGTTTATCTGCTACCTGAATTACCACACCAGGGTTTTCCGCAAATAAAACTTTTATTAAGTCTTGTTCTTGTAGTTGATCCAATGAGATGGATAGACCACCTTGAGTATTTGCAAAACACATCTCAAGTAAAGCAGTTATTAATCCCCCCGCTGATATGTCGTGTCCTGCTAAAATTAACTTCGACTGAATCAATTCTTGTATTGCTTCAAAGGCATCTCTAAAATAGTCTGGGTTAGTTACAGTAGGAACCTCACTACCTACACATTTCAACGTTTGAGAAAATGCCGACCCTCCTAGCTTTAGCTTATCAAAACTAAAATCAACATGAAGTAAAGTTGAACCCTTCACATTTTTAAGAACAGGTGAGACTACACGCTTAACATCGGTAACTTCTCCAGCAGCTGACACAATAACAGTTCCTGGTGCAATTACCTTCTCTCCGTTAGGATATTTTTGCGTCATTGAAAGAGAATCTTTCCCTGTTGGAACATTTATACTCAAGGCACAACAAAAATCACTAAGTGCCTCTACTGCTTGATACAATCTTGCATCTTCTCCTTTTTGAGAGCGACAAGGCCACATCCAGTTTGCAGATAGTGATACTGTTTCTAAACCATTATGTAAAGGTGCCCAAACAAGATTAGTTAATGCCTCACTAACTGAGAGAACAGAACCTGCAGCTGGATTTGCAAGAGCTGCTTGAGGTGCATGACCAATAGAGGTTGCAATACCTTTTTCTCCACGATAATCTAAGGCAACAACTCCACAGTCACTTAAAGGAAGTTGTAGTTCTCCTTGACACTGTTGTCTTGCTACCTTTCCTGTAACGGAGCGGTCAACTTTATTGGTTAACCAGTCTTTACATGCAACAGCTTCAAGCTTAAGAACGTTTTCAATATAGCCTCTAAGCTCTTTTTGCTCATACGCAGGCATGGCATAACTACGATCCACTGTTTCATCTTCCATGATAGTCTTAGGTGAAGAGCCAAACATTTGATCAACAGAAAGATCGAACGGTCTTACTCCATCTGCCTGTTCAAAGGCAAAACGACCATCTCCAGTTGTCTCTCCAACTACATACATTGGCGCTCTTTCACGATCGGCTATCTCCTTAACATAAGGTATAGCTTCTTGTTCTATCAGTAGCCCCATACGCTCTTGAGACTCATTGGCGATAATCTCTTTGGCAGATAATGTTTTATCGCCTATAGGAAGTTTGTCCATGTGTATAAGTCCTCCTGACTCTTCAACCAACTCAGACAGACAATTTACATGACCAGCAGATCCATGGTCGTGTATAGATATGATTGGATTATGATCACTTTCACACAAGGCACGTACAACATTATTTGCACGCTTCTGCATTTCTGCATTTGCACGTTGCACTGCATTTAGTTCTATTCCACTGCTATATTTACCAGTGTCTACAGAAGATACAGAACCACCGCCTAAACCTATCCTATAGTTATCACCTCCAAGTACAACTACTTTGTTTCCTGTCTCAGGCTTTCCTTTTAAACAGTCACGTTTAGGTCCATAACCTACACCACCTGCTAACATAATCACTTTGTCGTATCCATACTCTTCTCCATTCTCTTGATGTTCGAAGGTAAGTAAAGATCCACAAATGAGAGGTTGTCCAAACTTATTACCAAAATCAGATGCCCCATTTGAAGCTTTAATAAGAATCTCTTCAGGAGACTGGTACAACCATTTTCTTACAGGTAGTATATCTTCCCAGCTTTGATTTGCTTCTAATCTTGGATAGGAGGTCATGTAAACTGCAGTACCTGCTATAGGCCAAGCTCCTTTTCCTCCAGCCATTCTATCTCTAATTTCACCTCCTGTTCCAGTAGAGGCACCATTAAAAGGTTCAACAGTTGTTGGGAAGTTATGTGTCTCAGCCTTAATGGAGATAACACTGTCTATCTCTTTTGTTTGAAAATAATCTGGTTTATTTGCTGATTTAGGAGCAAACTGCTCAACTTTGGGACCTTCTGCAAAAGCCACATTATCTTTATAGGCAGATAATATTCGATTAGGATTTTCTTTTGTTGTCTTCTTTATCAGATTGAAAAGAGAGGACTCTTTTTCTTCTCCATCAATGATAAAGGTTCCACCAAAAATCTTATGTCTACAATGTTCTGAGTTAATTTGAGCAAAACCAAACACTTCGGAGTCTGTTAACTTTCTACCCAACTCATTCTGCATGTTTATTAGATACTCTATCTCTTCTTGAGATAAAGCCAACCCTTCTTTTTCATTGTAAGAGCTTATATCTTCTACATATAGTATTGGATCGGGCTCTCTTGATGTAAAGAAAATACGCTGATTAAGTCCGTTGTACAGGTGTTGTAACATGGGATCGTAATCAGCGTTTTTTGTCGTTACAGGGTAGAACTCCTCTATTCGCTCTATTCCTTGTATACACATATTTTGTGTTATCTCTACTGCATTGGTACTCCAGGGGGTTATCATCTCTGGTCTGGGCCCTACCCAATAACCTTCTATAGTTTCGGGTTCCAACCTTGTTGCTTCACCAAAAAGCCAACTTAACTTCTCAGTATCGGATGCAGTGAGCTTGGACATACACTCAACAGCGATAACGTTTTTACTAGGTGTTTCAAAAAAAACAATCATGTGGATAATTTGATTTTATGTTAAAGACATCTACATGAGAACAAACCCTTTTGAAAGCAGGTCTTTCTCTAACGCTAACAAAGATACTATTTTGCATACAAATAATCTCTTCTTTTTTAATATAAAAAAAGAGCTACTCTATTTCTAGGTAGCTCTTTTCATTATTATGATCTTATTAAAAAACTATTTTAATTTCTTAAATCCATAAACTGCATTTCCCTTCAGCTCTTCTTCTATTCTTAACAGCTGGTTATACTTAGCCATACGGTCTGAGCGACTTAATGAACCTGTCTTTATTTGTCCACTATTTGTAGCAACCGCAATATCTGCAATGGTGGCATCTTCTGTCTCTCCTGAACGATGAGAGGTAACCGAAGTATATCCGTGTCTATGTGCCATCTCGATGGCATTTAAAGTTTCTGTAAGTGTACCGATTTGATTTACTTTTATCAGAATTGAATTAGCGCATCCAAGCTCAATACCTTTTGACAAGAAATCTACATTGGTTACAAACAAATCGTCTCCAACAAGCTGGCACTTAGAACCTATACGTTCTGTTAGTTTTTTCCATCCGTCCCAGTCGTTCTCACACATTCCATCTTCGATTGAGTCTATAGGAAACTCTTCAATCAGTTTTTCTAAATAGTCTATCTGTTCTTCAGCAGTACGTACAACACCATGTTCACCCTCAAACTTCTTGTAATTGTATTTTCCATTTTCATAGAACTCAGAAGCAGCACAGTCTAAAGCGATTGTTACATCTTTTAGAGGTTCATAACCAGCAGCTTTTATCGCTTTTAATATTGAATTTAATGCATCCTCTGTCCCTTCCAAATTAGGAGCAAATCCACCTTCATCACCTACAGCAGTACTTAAGCCACGCTCTTGTAAAACTTTTTTCAATGCATGAAAAACCTCAGTGCCCATTCTTAGTCCTTCGGAGAAGGTTTTTGCACCAACCGGACGAATCATAAACTCTTGAAAAGCAATGGGTGCATCACTGTGTGAACCTCCATTTATAATATTCATCATTGGTACAGGCATTACAAAAGTATTCACTCCACCGATATAACGATACAAAGGCATATCTAAATAGGCTGCAGCTGCTTTTGCTACTGCTAAAGAGACTCCAAGAATAGCATTTGCTCCTAATTTAGCCTTTGTTTTAGTTCCATCTAAAGCAATCATTTTATGATCTACTTCCATTTGTTCCAAAGCTGACATTCCTATAATGGATGGAGCTATCGTTTTATTTATGTTTTCAACAGCTTTTAATACGCCTTTTCCACCATAACGGCTCGCATCTTTATCACGGAGTTCAATAGCTTCATTTTCTCCTGTCGATGCACCTGAAGGAACAGATGCACGACCCATAACTCCACACTCTAGAATGACATCTACCTCTACTGTAGGATTACCTCTTGAATCGATAATCTCACGTCCAATTACTTTTTCTATTTTCATATTCTTCTTTTTTTATATTTTTTGAAACTTCCCCATTATCTACTACTGTAGCTATAATTAAGGTAGATTCGTCATAGAAAACAAAGAGAACTCTAGTTTTGTTTGAGGTAGATCCTCATTTAAGTATTTGTAACAATTCTAAATTAGAGAATTCTTTTTCCAAACTGCATTCCTAAAAAAACAGCAAGTATACCCAATAAGAGTGTTCCGCTACTATAAAGAATTAAGGTTATATACTCCCCTCCTCTTAGCAGCTGTAAGCATTCACGACTCAAAGTAGAGAATGTCGTAAATCCTCCACAAAAGCCAACTATGAAAAAAGTAAAAATTAACGAGTTTTGTTGCTGCTTACTAAACCAAACAAGGAATAGACCTATTAAAAAACTCCCCAACAGATTTACTAAAAAAGTACCCGCAAAAAAACAGATGGAGTTTTTCAGTTCCCGAGCAAAAAGTAGACTTACTAAGTACCTGAAAGTACTACCAACTCCTCCTCCAATAAAAACACATAAAACTTCTTTCATAAAACTACTTCTTTAGGGGAGCAAAGATATGGTTTAGATTTCGCTTT
The DNA here is from genome assembly GCA_030151845.1 of Bacteroides sp. Taxonomy (GTDB): domain Bacteria; phylum Bacteroidota; class Bacteroidia; order Bacteroidales; family Bacteroidaceae; genus Bacteroides_E. The sequence goes on along the minus strand of JASLCM010000187.1, from coordinate 2,398 downwards.
CTTCAATCTAGCTATCCTTTTAATATTAGCTTTCTTTTGGTTTTCCATACCCCTTTTTATACTTTTACAAAAGCATTAAATTAAGATTTAAATCAAAAAAGAATAAAAATGAAAATAGTTGATCGTTTTCTTAAGTACGTATCATTTGATACACAATCTGATGAAAGTTCATCTTCAACCCCGAGTACAGAAAAACAGCTGGTTTTTGCTAATTACCTCAAAGAGGAACTCCAAAATATTGGTTTAAAAGAGGTTTCTCTCGATCAAAATGGATATCTTTTTGCCACATTACCAGCTAATACAGAGAAAAAGCTACCTACTATTGGGTTCATCTCACATATGGATACCAGCCCAGATATGAGTGGTAAAAATGTTCAACCTAAAATTGTAAAAAAATACGATGGTGGAGACATTACTCTTTCTGAAAAAGAACAGGTCATCTTGTCACCTCAAAGTTTTCCAGAACTTCTAGATCATAAGGGAGAAGATTTAATCGTAACAGATGGAACAACTCTACTAGGCGCAGATGATAAAGCAGGAATAGCAGCTATAGTAACAGCCATGGAGTACTTACTCTCTCACCCTGAGATCAAACACGGTACTATTCGAGTTGGCTTTACCCCCGATGAAGAGATTGGAAGAGGGGCACACAAGTTTGATGTTGATAAGTTTGCTTGTGACTGGGCCTATACTATAGATGGTGGTGAAAAAGGTGAGCTGGAATTTGAAAATTTCAATGCAGCCTCAGCAGAAATAACCTTCTTCGGACGGAATGTTCACCCTGGATATGCAAAAAATAAAATGATAAACTCTATCCGAATAGCCAATCAGTTTATCGGTATGCTTCCTAATCTTGAAACCCCTGAACACACAGAAAAATATGAGGGATTCTACCACTTAATTGGAATTAAAGGAGAAGTGGAGCAAACTACACTTACTTATATAATAAGAGATCACGATCGGATTAAGTTTGAACAAAGAAAAGAACAACTTACTAAGTTTGTTCACAAGATAAATTCTGAGTTTGGCGAAGGTACGGCCAAACTAAACTTGAATGATCAATACTATAATATGCGCGAAAAAATAGAGCCTGTGATGCATATTGTAGACGTAGCGGCAGAAGCTATGAAAGCTGTAGGAGTAAAACCTAACATAAAGGCTATTCGAGGAGGTACAGATGGCTCTCAACTCTCCTTTAAAGGCTTACCATGTCCTAATATTTTTGCTGGAGGCTTAAATTTTCATGGCAGATACGAATTTCTTCCAATACCAAATCTGATAAAGTCTATGGAAACAATCGTAAAAATCTGTGAATTAATCGCTCAGAAATAACACTCTTAATTTTAAAAATATGAAAACTACACCATTTACCAACAAACACATTGAACTCGGAGCAAAAATGCATGAGTTTGCTGGATATAATATGCCTATCGAATACACTGGTATATTAGAAGAACACCACACTGTATGCAATGCTGTTGGAGTTTTTGATGTCTCTCATATGGGAGAGATCTGGGTAAAAGGAAGTAAAGCACTTGACTTCCTACAAAAAGTTTGCTCTAATAATGTAGCCGCATTAACACCTGGAAAAATCCAATACTCTTGCTTCATTAATGAAAAAGGGGGAATTATCGACGACTTCCTTATTTACCATTATGAAAAAGAGAAGTACCTTCTTGTGGTTAACGCAGCGAACACTCAAAAAGATTGGGAATGGTGTATTTCTCAAAATGATGTTGGCGCAGAACTGGAGAATGCAACAGAAAACATGGCTCAGCTTGCAATACAGGGACCAAAGGCGATGCAGGTTCTTCAAAAGTTAACTAACGTCGACTTATCTACTATTCCTTATTACACCTTCAAGGTGGGAGCATTTGCTGGTCAGAACCAAGTTATACTGTCTAACACCGGATATACAGGAGCTGGTGGTTTTGAAATTTACTTTTATCCAGATGCTTCGACAGCTATTTGGGAAGCTCTTTTTAAAGCTGGTGAGGCAGAAGGCATCAAGCCTATCGGATTAGGTGCTAGAGATACGCTTAGATTAGAGATGGGATTCTGTCTTTATGGCAATGACTTAACAGATGAAACAACACCTCTTGAGGCTGGCCTGGGGTGGATTACCAAGTTTGTTGAAGGAAAAGACTTTGTTGGAAGAGCGATTCTAGAAAAACAAAAACAAGAGGGAGTACAGAAAAAACTTGTTGCTTTTGAAATGATAGATAAAGGAATTCCAAGAGAAGGTTATGAAATCTGTAATGAGAAAGAAGAGGTAATTGGTGTTGTTACCTCTGGTACAATGTCTCCCACTCGAAAGATTGGAATTGGTATGGGGTATTTTAAGACGGTCTATAGTAAACTGGGAACTCCTCTGTTCATTAAGATGAGTAGAAGAACA